>NZ_CP053436.1 GCF_013127955.1 Spirosoma taeanense | reverse complement strand
TACTGTACGTTTTGATGATCGGCTCCATCTTATAGAAACTGTTCGAGAGCTTCCGTAACCATTTCTTTTAAGCTTCTATCTGTTTCGGCTCCCTTGACCTTCAGACGTTTCATCAGGTCTTTAGGAATCCAAACGTTTAGCTGCTGCTCCTCCTTTGAGCTAGCTGCTGGTGGTTGTAACGACGAGACTTTCTGTACAGGTTCTGTCTTCACCTGGTCGGCAAAACCCTGCAATTCGTCTACAAATGCAGTATTCTTAGCCATAGTTTAAAGCTCTACAATTATGTAAATCTATAATTCTAAACATTAGAATCCTAACATAATGCTACTGTTTGTCTGACATTATTTTGATTGAATACACGAGCCTACCCCTATGTTGTAATTTACTACTGGAAGCTTGCTACCTAGTCTCCATACCATAAGATATACGGTACTTTTTGAACTTACCAAATGCGTTATGCAGCCTGCGCGTACTCGACGCTAGGCTTAACGTAGTTACGTGTGAAAGCCCGAACAGCGGGGCGGTTCGGGCTTCCTAAATGCGAGGTTTATCCGTCGCGGGCCTGTCCTATCCTTTACGTTGCATCCCTGCATTGCGCTATCGTTCGGACAACTGGACAAATATAAATGTGTCTGCGGAATGTACAACGGATATTATGTGGCATCATACGGATGGTGCAGGCAACGCAGACTTGTGTGTAACAACACAATTCTAGTATTGAGTCACCCCAATTTTTGTTAATGCTGGCGAATGCAGATCAAGGGCAATCATTTGCTAGCCTAGTTCTAATTTCTTTCAACCATGTAAAGTTTACTAATCTGATTGTAAAGACCGTGTAATTTCTATACGATAATAATTCTTCTCTGTACCTATTTTTTTCGACTTGGGTATAGTTACTAAAGTAAGTGATATGTCCTTATCACTATAGTTTAATTTGGTATCTATCATACTTAAAGATACAACACGATTAATAAACTTGAAGTCTGATTTGGCAACCTCTTCCTTTATCTTTAAGTAATAGTCCTTATTAGAGCATTGATACGCGACTGTTTGCTTTCCCTCATCCTCTTCCCAAGAAATTATATCGTCAACACTATCTTCTATTCGTGGATCATTAACACTCTTACCATAGTAATAAAAAGACGCAGTATTTTCTCGTAGTTCATAACCCTTTGACAATACATATGACTCAAACTCATTAATATTCATACTACTTAAACTATTTAGCTCATCAAGACTAAACCCGTTTTTCGTTTTTGAACATCCACTTATAAAAAGTATAAGCAACGTTAAGATAAAAGAAGGATTCTTTATCATAGAGTTAAGCTGTTACTGTTAAAGTAAAATCTGATTGAAATAACACAAAATAACTTAAATAGAAAGCAGATAATAAAGTAATACCTCTTATATAACCTTACATTTTTCAATACTTATATATTCATAACTTATTGATAGTCAAAGCCCTCAGTTTCATAATTTTACATAACCAATTATTGAATATGAAACTCGAGCTACTGTTTTCATTCGAGATTGACGTACAATCATTCGTGGTATTGATGAACCGTCTTACAAAGTTAATTGGCTTATAATCGAATAGCCTGGACCAAACTATGCTGCCGTTCGCGGGGTGGGCCAGAAACCGGAAACTGTTTCCGTCTCCGGTTTCTGGATGGCTACAAGATTTCAAAGTAAGGGGTAAACAGTCCGGCTCGGTAATCTGATGCGGTCTGTGCAAAGTCCTTATACTGGTAAGTCAGTCCGGTGTTATGCAGGAAGTTAGTCGGCTCCTGCGTCTGGAACTGATAACCGTCCTCGGCTATCAAATCGTAATTGTGAAACACGCCAACCTGCTTACGCAGAATCAGACAGTTTCCGTAGGTCCGATGTTTTAGCAGGTCGCCAACTTGCCAGCGTCGCGGGGTCGGCACATACGTCGGCTCTGGCTCGGATTCACTTAGCGCGTCGGCTGCTCCTGCGAACGTTCCGCGTAATTCATTGTAAGTCGGTTGATCGTCGGTCGTGTGTCTGTATGGCATCACGCAGGTAGTTTTAGATGAGGGTTTCTAATCGTTTCAAGCATGGTTAGGACTTTACCTACTGTTACCTCTACGCCGTCGAGATATTCGCTTGCTCGTCCGGTGTCGGCCTTAATCCGGTAATTGTCAACCTTTGCGGTATTCATCATCAAACGAAGGTCATCAATCAGTCCATCAACGCTGTCGCGGTGGATGGCTTCACGCACTGCGGTAAATATAGCGTCGGCCTCGCTGGTCTTACCTCTGCGCTGCATCAGCGTTTTTACGCTGGCTTTCTCGTCTGCGGTGGCTCGAACTTCTACTCGCTCGGTTCGCTTAATCTTGCCTGATCGGGTGCGGGCTCGTGGTGTTTCATTCATTTTGTCAGTACAATTTATGCCCGCAACCTGGGCGGCTGCGGACTGGTGAGCATTAGAATTTTAAGCTGTATTGTCCTTTCTGCTCGTCGCGGGTCATGCGTCTGCGCTCTAATGCAATCGGGACCAATACCCGAATCTGCGAACTCCAGGCGGTTTCCTCGTCGCGGTGAATCTGGATTTTCAAGCGGCCTGCAATCCATGTCGCCAGGGCTGCGGCTGTGTAGCCTACCTCTTTCCTGTCGCAGTCCTCTACCTCGGTTATTATCTCGTCAATCAGCCAATCTCGGAACTCGTTAAAATCATCCTCGCCATACGTGGGGAACTGGTCAAACTGTTTGATCTGGTTAAACTTCATCAGTGGATGGGTTTGCGCCCGCAACCTCGGCGGCTGCGGGCTGGTGAATTTATCGCTTTCCGTGTTTGTCTATGCGTAGCGCGTAGCCTCCTGCGAGCATCAGTATGGCCAGGATTAGAACCTTCAGAATCATCGCGTGTAACTGGCTTGTAACTGGCGGGCTTCCTCTGCGTCTGCGGGGGCTGCTTCTCTGACTCCCATTCCCCACATGGGGAAATACAAACTACTATGCTTACCGTCCTCTACGTCCGTTGCTGTACCGGGCTGGTTTCTTGTTTCAGCTCTGTAAATCTTATGATCCAAGCCGAACGCTCGGAACGCATCAACGGCATCGGGACTGGCTAAACCTAAATTCTCAAACTCGGCTACGTGGTAGCGTTGTGAATCGCTTTTGCGGATTCTTACGGCTGCGCTGATGGCAATACGGGAGTTAGTTATCGTCTGCGTATTATCGCTGTAATACAGGCTTGCAGCGAACTTTACAAAGTTCTCGGCTGTGGCATTCGTGAATAACACAACGCATAAGTTACGCTGTCCATCCACATAAAAAACCTCTACGTACTTCGCTGGCTGTCGGCCAAAAAGCGAACCTTTGAACGCTCGGAAACAGACAGGGACAATCTCAATACGTGGGCCTAAATCCTGCTGGCCGTCGCGGGTAAACCGTCCGGTCTGGCCATTAAAGCGAATGTTTAACGGCTGGCCTTCTACGTACTTTATTCCGTTTTTTACCTCTCCGGTTTGCCTGTCTATGTACTGGTAAGGCTTGATTAGTTGGCGGGCTTCCTGACTGATTGGCTGCGGCAGTTTTGGAGTCGATTTCATCTTTCTATTTTCTGAATGGTGAATAAATGCGCCCGCACGGGTGGCGGGCGCGTGGAGGTTTAAACGGCTGGCTTTATTGTAATCTGGCCGTTGATTACTTCGATAGTCGCAAGCTGCCCAGGTGCGAAACCTGCGGCAGAAAACCAGTCGCCTGATAGCTCCAGACTTGGAATGATGCGGGTTTTCTTGAATCCTATACTGCCAGTAATTGAATATTTCGCCTGGACCTTTTTTGTGCGCGTTTGCATGGCTGAGGTTGAATAAATGCGCCCGCACAGAGGGCGGGCGCTGGTGGGGAATGATTAACGTTTATTTACCTGGGCTGAATAGCCTTGCATCAGGTTTATATCTGCCTCGGTATAGCGCACAATTTCAGCGTGACCTTCTGACCAGAAAGGAAGTAGAAGCAGCTCCTGCGCCTGATACCTGACCAGCTCGTATTCTTCCTTGCTGATTGCTAGCCCCTTCTGATAGCCTGCTACCTGATTGGGTAAAAGCTCCGTCTGGCGTATTTCAGCCCAATAAACTTTTTCGCACAAAACCGAAAGGCAAACCTGCTCTATTACAGTGCCGCAAATGGCGAAATAATGAGTACCGCTTTTGTAAAATGATACTTGTTTCATGTTTCTATTTCTGAATGGTGAAAAATTGAACTAAGCGCGACTATTGAAGGCCAGTCGCCAGCCCAAACGAAGGGCGAACAAATGAAAAATACCTCATGTCAAAGAACGGGCGCGCGACGGGTGAGGACGGGCGGCTAACTGGCTACCCACTGGCAACCTGCAACACTATAAAGATAGGGAAATGTACGTACAAAACAAGCGAAAACGCAAAGAAATCTTTGCAAAAACGCAAAGTTTATGTACCTTCAACACATGAAAACTGCTTTACTGATTACGCGCAGCGCAACGGGCGCAGCACACTACGCGCAGGTACGCGCAGCACTGGCCGAACTGGGGACAACTGAAGTACTACACGGGGCCGAGGGAGCGGGTCTGCTGCATGGCCAGCGGTGGGCACAGGAAACCGGCAACGCAGAAACCGGCTTTGCTCCAGACTGGCAGCAACACGGGCGAGCGGCTGGACCGATACGCGGGCGCGAGCTGGTGAGGGCGGCAGATAACGTGCTCGCGCTCTGGGATGGAAAGAGCCGAGGAACGGCCAACGAACTGCGCGAAGCCAGGCGGCAAGGCAAGCAAGTAAAGCTGCTCATGATTTAGCTGCGGCAGCCTGGGCGCGGGCCTGCCGGCTGGCGTGGAACGCTGGCGCGGTCGTGGAACACCCCCCACACTATACACCGTTTTTCAGCGTAGGGAGGCCCGCGCCGTAGTGAGGGCAAGGCAGCGAGGAACGAGCGAACGAAGCCCGAACGAAGCTGCGGAGCCGATGCCGGAGCGCACCTGAGGACGCGCCCCGTTTGTGCTGAGGATGTGCGAGCGAGTAGCAGGAGAAACGCGGGCGACGGACGAAGGGGCAAGTTGATGCGTCAGCCCACGAAAGCGCGTAAGCCACCTAACACAATCCGCACTGCACTCTTACGAACTACGGGCTGTGCCGTTTCAGGCACTGCACGACCTATTAACTGCGGCCAAAGGCGGCAAACCAATACGCAACCAATCCGCACTGTACTATTATGAACAAATCCGCTTTCTTTGCGGAAACGCAAAATAGTTTATGTATGGAGAATAGCGAATCAGCCAAACGCTTAAAAGCAATCGTTGTCGCGCTGGATATGAAAGTGACTGATTTTGGCGAAGCTATCGGCGTGAAGCAGCAGCAGATTTATGACTGGACTTCCGGCAAGTTTATTCCCAAATTTCCGGTATGGGTTCAGATAGCGGAACGGTTCCCGCAACTATCGGCAGAGTTCATTCTACGGGGCAAAGGAGCCGTTCTGAACGAATAACAAAAAAGCCTGACCGTAAAACAGTCAGGCTTTTACCATTCAGAAATAAAAAAATCTATAATGTCTTTCGTCGGGCAGATTTAAACAGATACCGCGCGAACATCAATACAAACATAATACACGCACCTATAAACTGTAGGTCTTTCTCTCCAGTCACTCGACCATAGTATCGCATCAGAACGAATCCGCCCAAGATGACGAGCAGAATTATACTGAAGTCAAATTCTTCAACCTGTCGGCCTAGATAGCTATCGGCCACCTCCGTTGCCGAGTCGAGGTTTACAAACGGCTCCCTTCTCAATCGCTCGCATAACTCTTTAATCTTGCGCGGGTTTCCGTCCGACGTTTCGTAAATCTTCGTCATTACTGCGTCTAACTCGCTCGTCTGCAAATCGCCAATTAAGCGGTAAATCATGCGCAGGCTGTCGGGTCGGGTCAACGGCTGCAGCTCAATCTTTTCAAAGCTCCAGGCGAATGAAGCGGCTTCCATCTTTATACCCCTGGCGGTTGTGATGATCGTAAAGTGGTCTTTCAAATCTTCCAGAATCTTTACGCCTTTTGGGGTCACTCCATCAATATTGCCGATCTTTAACAGGTACTCGTTCGGCTGTGTGCAATCCTTTAACGTCTGCACAAGGTTCGGTAAGCTCGACGTACTCAGCTTGGTTTCTACGGCCTTCAGATCGGACGTTTTAAACAGCATAGCTGCGGCAGTTTCCTTGTCTCCGCAAATGTGCAGTATGGCGGCTGTGATAGACTTTTTAAAGTCGCTGGCATCATCAATGACAAGCGTCGGTTTATCGAAGTTGAGCGATTGTAATAAATGCGTTTTACCTGCGCCTATCGCTCCTGTAATTAAAACGCTGATACCTCGGCTGATTAGACTCTGTATCTGTTTCTGCTCTTTCTCGCGGCCTACGATAAAATCGACATCGGTAATTACCAGATTGATTAACGTTCTCTGCTTCGGCAATAGTCGCGCCTTTAATCGCTCGAATACGCTCGGTCGCGGTGCGCTGGCGTTGATCTGCGCCCGCAATCGTTCGGGGTTGGTGTGCGTATAAATCTCCGTAACCCGGCTGTCGGAATGGCCCAACATGTTCCGTATGTCGATCAGCTCGGTTCCCTGCGCGACCAGGTTTGTCGCAAAGGTGTGGCGCAACTTGTGCGGCCTTACGTCGCCTACCTGCGGGGCTTTCGCCTGCAATCGCTTCAGCATCATGTAGGGCGCGGTTCTGTAGATATGGCCACGATCATTGCCCGGAAACACAAACCCTTTCAGCGCGGCTCCTTCTTTGTTACGCTGCTTCACCAATTCATCAAACGCAGCATACAAACGCTCTGACATGGGCAGGCATCGGGCTTTCTCTTTACCTCGCTGCTTGCTGGTTTTTATCGTTACGGTCTTGGCCCGGAAATCACACTTCTCCCAGGTCAGTTTGCATACTTCTGAAACTCTGCCGCCCGTGTCGAGCATCAACAAGGCAATTACTTTATGCTCTGGGTTTTTCAGGTTCGCAATAATTGCGGCCTGTTCCTCGGCGGTGTGAAACTCTACTTTTAATTCTTCCATACGTTGTCGGGTTGGATCTGTTGCAATCCTTCGGCTTGCGGATTTTCTTCATAAGGCCCGCTCAAGATTTAACTTTACGTTTTGGGCAATTCAGAATATTATTCTGTTTGCGTCGTCTGGAATGGACTCGACCGTCAATATGTGCCGGCAGATCGGGCGATATCTGGCCAAACTGATCAGCTGCGGACAAAATTTAGTTCTGATTCGCCTGCGCCTGCCAAATCAGGATGGTGGCGTTCAGGTGCGCGTTTTCTCTCAGCTTCATTTCTAACATCGCCCGTTGAACGTGGTAGATCTCTGTGCTTGGGGGAAGGGGGTTAACAAACTCGGAAATCTGCTTTGTGTACTCCTTAATGCGTTCGCGTCTAACACCTTCGTCGTAGTCGTTTACGCCTGTTCGCGTGGTTTCATTATGCAGGGCTACGCGCAGCATCTTCAATTCGGATAGCTTCTGATTGTACTGCGCTTTCTCAACGTTATACTGAGCGATGAGCATTTTTAGCTGGAACTCGGTCTGCCGGTTGTCAATAGCCAGCTGCTGAAAACGGGCTTCATTCGGGTAATCGATGGTTAGGTTTAGTCCCTTTTTCATAATGGGTCCTTCAAAGTAAAATAGCTCGTTACTGTCTGCCTGGGCTGTGACCTTCACAACTGGCAACTTCATGTATGTATTCAGGCTGTCACAACTGACGTTGATCAGATTGATCGTGACGAACTGGTGATGCGTCGGCAATCGGCGGAAGTCAATGAGCCGGCTCTGCTGCGTGTCGAACTTTCTGAACTGGCTTTGTCTGTAGACTACAAGTTCAGCGGGTTTCTGCTCGACGAGTGTGGCCGTTACGGTGTCCTGCTCGGGGGTCAGTAATCGTAATTCGTAGTCTCCCGGCTTCCGTCTTACCTCGCTCTCCAGGTGGTCGAACGTGGCAAAGGCCCGATTGTACTTGTTCCAAAAGCCTGCCGCCATTAGCGGATATGAAAACACATTTAAACAGCAAAACAGAAGGAATACAATCGCTTCGCTTCGGTAGTCGCTGGCGGATAGTCGCAGCTTTGGATTCGCGGGTAATACGGCGGGCCTGCGGCTGAACGGATAAAACAGGGGGATTCCCTGCCTGGTGCACATATCGAAAATCAGATGTGAACCGAGCGCAAGCGCAACGGGCAGCGTATAATGCAGGTGAAAGAGATTGTCTGCGGCCTGCACAATTACGACAACGGCGATATAGAAGAATATCGAATGGGTTACGGTTCGGTGGCCATACTTGATCTGCAGCCAGTGGGCAAGCGGATAGACAACTTTCCCGCTTATGCTCTTTGTGTGGTCGATGTCGGGCAATACGGCAGCGACCCAGACAACGGCCATTACGTCGGCATCGGCAAATATGTTTACGTCAGCAAAGCTGGCCAGAATACCCGTAAAGGCGAACCCGCCGGCTACATGGTTGAATGACTGCATACAACTACAGCTTTTCGAGTAGTACCCAATTGAGTTTTTGCGTCGTCCAGTCGATCTGCTTGTTCTTGTACATTGTCTTAAGCAGGTCAATACATTTTGCTTTGCTTAAGCCTGTATCAAGCCGCGCACTCCACTCGGTAATCTGGTTAATGGTCAGGCTCTTTACCTCGATTACCTGAGCATCGTGGATGTGCTTGCCGTTCAGATATACGCCGAACTTTCGGCCAACTTGATACTTGCCTGGGTTCTCTAATCGCATGGTCGTGTAGTGCAGGCAGTCAAGTTTGTTATTCCAGTTAAAGGAATATTCCAGCTTGCCTAAACCGGGGATTCGCGTTTGATGTATGGTCTTGTCGGCGGTGTTGACGACCTGGCCTGATTCTAAAATCTGCGACATTGTTCTGAATGGTTTATGTACGTACAAAGTGAATGCTGAAACAAAAACAGCCCGCCGATCTGCGGTCGGGGGCTGTGGGTTCGTGCTGTGCACTGGTGTTCGCGTCTGGTAGTCGTGCGACCTTTGCAGTAAGGGACGTATTAGCCAGAAGGCGAAACAGCCAGCCAGCAACGAATTCCGTTAAGGCTTTTTAAAGCAGATCTCGGCGGGTGTAGCGTTGGCATTCCGTGTGTCGAATACGCCGTATAGAATTACCTCGCCGTTGTCCTTTTCGATGGTTAGGACGTTGATTGTGTTCTTTTCTACGTCGATAACAAAGCGTTTCATTCTGTCGTAGTCGCTGACCTTCGCGCCCTCTGGCGTGGTGTACTGCTTACGTACTGAAATGATAGCGGTAGCGGTCGGGCCTTCCTCCGGTTCTCCGTCTTCGTCGTAGGTCGGAATCATAATGTCGGCCACGTCTTCATCAATATTCGTGTCCGGCTCGAACTCGTAAACGTTCAGGTCCAAGTCCTGCGGTTCGGTGTTGTCGCATAGACTGCCGTAGGCGCGGGCGTTATCGTCGTCAACGACTTTCGGCGCGAAGTCGTAACCCGTAAAATAGCTGGGCACTGGCTGTGGCTTCGGCGCGGGCGTGTCCTCCTGCTGGCAGGCAATTACGCCTAATAGAATGAAGCTCAACAAGGCGGCAAAAACGGTAGTAACTACGTTCATGATGTGTGTGTTATGTAGTGAATGGCAACCAAACATAAAGGCTAAAATGCGTATTATCAAACATTATTATTGTTATCAATAAAAAAGCCCGCAGATTTGCGGGCTTCCGGCTTTTATGTTTCGTCGGCTTATCCCTTCGGTTTCTTGAAGAAGGTTATGCTCAATCCCTTCTTTGTCATCAAGTCAGCGTCTTTCCCTCCCGGCTTGCTTCCTTCAACCTCCCGATTCGTCAGGTAGCTAAACACATACCCTTTAAACCGGGGCACTCGTATGGCTACGCTCTTGGCTTCCGTAGTCTCTGCTTCAAACAAAAACAGGTCTTCGATCGTGTCTAAGTTCGGACTGCCGAGCATATACTGAGCCCAGGTTTTGTTACTAACAGCAGGTGTCCAGTAGGCTATTCTGCGGTTTCCGCTACCTCCCTGATATTTGAATGAAACGCGTAAAAGTCCCTGATCCAGCTTGTAGTCAGCATCGTAACCGGACCAGCTTAATTCAACTGTGCCCTTAACGCCTGGCTTTATCTCAAATACGTTTGATGGGGCTCCGTCGTCTGGTCCCGGCTTGACAATATGCCAACCGTGACGCATGGACATGGATTTAACGAGCTGCGTACCTTTCGTTACTTTCACCTTAACGCCTTTCTTTTTGTCGGTTACGTAACTTCCATGTGTGGTGTCGCTGGTGGTACTCCACGCACTATAGGCTGCGCGGGCCTGCGCTTCTGTCGCATACCAGTAATCATAGATTACAAAATCCGGCGTGTATAACTCGCCGTCGTCGGTCTTGCATTGAAAATACTGCGACGTTGTAGCGGTTGCAGACTCGCGGGCGTTCGGGTCGCTCTCGTCCTGCTCATCGCTGCTGGCCTCAATCTCTGCGTCTGTCAGCTCGCGCGATTCGGCAACGATCTCGCTGGTATCATCAATGTCATTCGGCTGCCGGGTTTCGAGGGCTTCGCAACTGGCTAGGGCGATAAGTGCGAGTACAACTACTAATGCGTTTTTCATGGGTCTAAAGGGGGTTATACAAAAACGGCCCGACGTTTGCCGAGCCGTTTTCTGGTGGGTGAGTCGTTAGTTAAGCGGGGCTACTGAGCTGCTTGTACAAGTCATGGTTAACCCCTGCTTGTAGTAGTTCGGCATAAAAGTGAACGTTGCCCCGTTGGCGGGAATCGTTGCGACTTTCTTCCAGGTGGCCGTTTTCCCGTCGCCTTCCTTCATGAAGTAGGTTTGCGACTTCGATTTGTCAACGGTCTTTTTCAGGTACTGGCCGAACTTCTCGGCTTTTACACTGAACAATGAATATCCGTTCTTCGACTTCACGGTTGAATCGGGCAGCGTACTGGCGCTGATCGTCTGCGTCGTTACGGCTAAACGGACGCTGGTGTTCGTGCCGGTGGTGGAGCAGGGGGACGACGTGGTGAAAACCTGATAAACCTTATTGGCCTTATCAATCGGATCGGCTGCGGCTGAACGTGCGCCTGGGTCGGTATCGTCGAATACTTCTTCGATGGCTTCCAGACTGGCGATCTGCGAATTCTGGGGGGTTACGTTATCAGCTACGTTTTTGTTGCATGCCTGAAAGGTCAGCATCGAGCCAATGATTACTGCACAAAAGGAGAAAACTTTTAACATGGTGAATGGTAGACGTTTAACCGCCCGTTTAAGTTTGGGCCGAACATATATACTATTTTGGTAATTATCAAACATAATTATTGTTTGCTATAGTTTTATGTTCGGGTACGTCTTACCGGGGGCAACAATTATTGTCCCGCTTTTGTGAGTACTCTGCTGGCTGTCGCTGTCTCCCTGTAGCTGGATGCCGTACCAATTCGCAGAGTAAACGCCTGCGGGCATAAACCAGAAAAGCGACTTTGTTACGCTGCCGGTGGTCCGATCATTGTATAACCAGAATTGTAAATCAAGGCTGTTCTTCGTCAGTGTTAAGAACGCCTGTGCTTTTGTGCTAACGGCTGGCTTTGTTTTGGTCGCCTTTACGCTCCCGAACGTGAATTTGATTTTCCCGTAACTGCTGTAGTAGCCTGAGAACAACGGTTTGCCGGGGCTCCCCTGATCGTTGAACACATACAGGCCATCGGAGCCAGCTTCAAACTTCTGTACCTGAAAGGTGGATCGGTCGTCAAGTTGAATCATGTACCAACCGGGCAGCAATGATTTACGGGTGTAGCTGCGATTGTTCGCGGGGTGCTTTACGATACTTCTGGGTTTCTGGTATCGGGTGTTTGCGCCTGGCGTCGGCTCGCTGCTTCCGTAGTACCAAAGCGTGATGGTTTCCCATTCCCGCGTTATGACCTCTCCCTCGTTATTCATGTACTCAAACGTAACCTTTGCTTTTGCGTCGGCGGCTATACGTGCGCCTGTCAGTTCGTTCGGGCTGAATAGGTCGGCGTAATCATCCAGCTCAGTAGTCTCGGTTTCGTACTCGATCTGTCCCGAGTTCATTCCGTCAGGCGCAGAAACCGGAATGATTTCGGTCGAGCAACTAAAAAGGAGCAGATTCAAGAGGGTCAAACCAACTGCTGGCAGATGTGAGCGTAGTGCTTTGAACATAGTTTGATAAGTCGGCGGGTTTATCCGACAAATCAAACATAATTACTGATTCAGTAATTATCGAGCATAATAATTGTTCTACGTTTGTAAATGGCTTTTGTCCGTACAATTCAGCGTACATCTGTTTGTAGTGCTGCGCGAACTTGACGAATAACTCAGGGAATAAAGCCTTTAGGATAATGTGCGCTTCGACGTCTAACTCATAGATAACCGTGCCGCTTTCCTTATCGCGCCAAACGCCGTTATCCTCGTTCTTATCGTTCTTCTTCTCGGCTTCGCTCTCCAGGTGTCGAATAAAGTCAAACGCCTGATTATCATAGGTAAACGTCTGAAAATCTACCTCCTCAGCAATGGCCTCCTCGAAGTGGTTTAGATTCCGGATCCCGTCGCTGCATCCCCAGATACGGCCGTCTATCTTTCGGACTCGGGTTGTTGTAATCTCCTCGGTCTGGTCCTCATTTAAGTCTCTAACCTTATCGGCTCCATCCGTCTTAGTTACGTATTTTACGACGTAGGCTGTTAGACTTTCTACTTTTTCGATGGCGTGAATATCGGTCGAGTTAGGATCTGTCCAGCCTGTTTTTATCCCTTCCTCGTAGGCTTTACGCATGGCAGCCTGAACTTTTACGCCTGCGGCTTTTTGGTCAAACGGTTGTTTGGTGTGCTGACTGAACTCCCGGAGGGCATTTAAGCGGGCGAAATATTCCTTTCTGTCGGGGGTGTAGCCCTTCGCGTGTTTGGCTTCCTGCACCTTCTTATAGGCTTCTATGTAGCCGTGCTCGGCAAGTATCTTGTTCCAGTCATGCCGGATGCTGCGCCAGTGAATCCAACGGTCTACCAGTAAATGGAAATGGATATTGCCGTTCTTCTGTGGCTCGGCTCGCCAGAAGTAGTGCTCTACGCCTGATTGAAGCTTTAGGTTGATAATGAAGCGATTGAGCAGATTTCGCTTAATAAAATTGTCGTCGTGCATCTGTCTGGCCGGCAGCGTCAGCGTGACAAAAGTCGGATAGGTACGTTTGTGGTTTGCAGGATCGGTGAACGCCTTTCGGGTATCAATCGCCCAGGTATCGGTTAGCTCGCACTCGATGGCCTTTAACCAGTTCTCCAGCATCTTACGGACCTTTCGACTGGTTGCTGGCGACATAAACCCGTTATACTCGCCGTTCTTGCCTTTCTCCAGGTTCAGTAATTCCGCTTCGCTTTTCGAGGATTTGAAGCCAATGAATTTTTTGTAGACCATCACCCGCTTTCCCGGCTTGATCTTGGCAACGTGAGCAATGTATTTGTGGGGGGCAGCTGGCGCAGTATAGGGATACGAAGGCGCAACGTTTTTTTGTACAGTCGGCACGTAGATAAACCAAAACAAAACGCGGAGCGGTCAGGCTTCGCGCGGGGCTGGTTTGGTGCCAGTGATTCCCGGTTATTGACTTCGACAGTGCCAAAGTAGGGAATCACTTTAAACAAAACAACCTACTTGTGTAGTAGGTTGAAAATCAGGGAACTATAGTAAACGAAAAACCCGCCAAGGTGATGAGTGTCGAAGTCAACAACCGGGGGCGGGTTTCGCAATGAGGTTCGGCTCATTGGCCGATGCACAAATATAACGAAGGTGTATGGTTTTAGTTCTACATTTGAACAACTTTATTTTAGGCTTTCATTATGTAACAGCTTGATAACTAAAGTATAAGCTTTGTGCCTTAAGCTCTTACATCTTGAAATAATTATTAGTAAACATAATTACTAAAATGCGGAATTGTGTGTTTTTCCTGAATGTGCGGACAAATGTAAAATATGTGTTTACGAACCGTCGTCTTGCCTACAGTCTATACGAAAAAATTTGTTCGGCTGAAAGGCATCCTTACCTATCCTACTCTCGCTTTGTTACCAAAGTCGTTACTACGCCAATACGCTTCCTGGACTACGAAGTTAGCTATGGTCGGTTGATCAATAACGCTGCGTTCAATATTGACGAGCTGTATCATTCGATCCTTTCCGGCCCACCACTGAATGAGGTTCGGGAAAAGATTATCAGAGTTTCGGCTTCGGATGCTGTGCCCATTCAGTTTGGTTCTCCAACAGATCAGTCGGGTAATTGAACCGAGCCAGCCGTTCCAGTTCGATTATCTTCTGGGCAAATAATCTCCGCTCCGTGTCGTGTGCCAGCAACTGAGTTTGATACAGCAGCAGGGCCTTGCTGTGTTCTACGGGTGTAATCTGTTTTTGCTGGTTGGCTTCTTCGGCTACTGAATAGATCCGGTTTTCTATCTTCTCCACTACGTAAATATCGGTAATGGCTTCGCGCTGCACTTCCATGATTCGGTACTGGGTGCGGAGCTGGTGTAGTTCTTCGCGGTAGGCTAATTCTGTCTGTGCGGTGATGGCGCTGAACTGCGCTTTCTTCGTCTGATTGTCCTTGTCAATCTCAGCAAACAGTCCTGTATTCACGTTGACCGTTGGCCCTCGGAAGGCATAACCGAAGGTGGGCAGGTAATACCACCACTTCTTTTGGGTTTTCTCTGCGAACTCTAGCCTATCTGCCTGTAAACGAGCCGTATAGTACTGTTTTAGGCTGTTTTCATAGTCTGCCAGTGGTTTTAGCTTGATTTCTTGTGCTTTTCCGGGAATTGTGACAATCAAAGCAATGAACAGGGCAGCAAGGGCAATCTTTGAGCGGGGGGTACGGGGGGTGAACATAATTGCAATTTTGTGTGTACGTGAAAATGGGTTTTGTGTACGGTGGGTAGTGGGTGCGAAATCTTGAACAATTCCGCGAAAACTGCCCGCTTTCAGTCGGTCGGTCGCGGGTGCGCTCGGTCGGTTGAAAACAGGCGAAACATCGGTAATCAGGTCAGCGTGGGCGAGTCGGTCGGCTCTGCCCTGGCCGCTACGTCAGCAAGTAGTTGGGCAGCTCGTTCGGTCAATCGTCGGGCCTCGTCGATCATTTCCCGTGTCATCAAATCGGAATAGCCAACGCCTACGATGGTGACAATTCTAAACTCGATGGCTGCGAGTTCGGCGCTTAGGCTGCGGATGTCGTTACGCGCTGCAGCTGTCATTGGAAATACTGCTCTAACGCTTCAATGATTATTCCCTGAATCGTCGCGCCTTTGCCGAGTTCGACCTTCTTCAAGCGGATTTTCTTCGCCAGCGATACGGGCAGGTAAACATTGAAGTGTTCGGTTTCTTCGGCTGCGGCCTTTGTCGCCTTGGCCGGCTTGGCTTCTACCGGCACTACTTTCGTGGTGACTGGCTTCGGTTCTTCCTTCAGTTTACCGAACAGCGCGGCTTTCTTTTCTTCGGGTGTCATAGTCTGTCAAAAATGAGGGTTACTAACTGGTCAATTTCTTCTTTCGCTTTTTCATCCTGGCTGTTTCCTACGCCATTCGTTAGGGTTGTGCGGGCGTAGGCTACGCGCTGGCCGATCCGAACCGGCAGCAATTCAGTGTCAAACGATTTCAGCATTTCATCAGCATCCCGGTTGATTGCGTTTCGATGCTGGACCATGTTCAGAACAATGCCGGCTTTCAGGTCGGGCCGAGTCGCCTGTACGTCGGATAGGATGGCGATTGTATCACGCATGGCCAGCACATCCAGGAATCCCGGCTTAACCGGAATCAGCGCGAAGTCGGTCAGGGAAAGTAAGCGGCTTAACTCGGCATCATTTCGCGGGCTGGTATCGATGACAAGCAGATCAGCGTCAACCGTGCGGGCTAATACCTCATTTGTCCGTACAAACTCTAATCCTTCGATCATGCCCGATACGGCTGATAAACTTCCCTGCGCGTCGGCATCGCACATGGCAACGGCTGCGCCAGTCTGCGCCACATAAAGCGCAATGTTTAGGGCCAAGGTCGTTTTTCCAACTCCGCCCTTCTGCTGTAGGATTGTGATTGTCTTCATAGGGCACAAGGATAGTTATTTAACATGAATAACCCAAAGGACATTAATAGTTATTTAAACTATTTAACCCAATATATTATTTAACAATTTTAACATGAAAGGTCCTTTTAATACGTTTAACACGTTTAGTTATATAACACAAAAAAACCGCAACGCTCAGGCTGCGGCTATGTAGGTTGGAATAGGCTTTATGCGGCTGTGGTCATGCAGAAGCTGGGAGCGGAAAGCCTGAGCATTTCTGCAATAATTTTGCGTGCCTCCGCAATGTGGGCTAACACTTCGTTGTGTCGCTGCTGGTTTGGATCGCCGTCCTTCGGGAATGAAACGGCCAGTAGATCAAACTCAATAATGGATAGTTCGGAACCTGCGCCGTGCAAACTTCCTGCGGTTGAATCATTTAGGGTGTACATGGATGGTGAGATTTACTTAGGTTACTATGCAATATTACTTATTTAGTATACTTTCTAAGCAAATCTTAATCAAGTTTTAACCTATATACCGAAAGCCCGCAGATTGCGGGCTTTCGGTATACCTCTGATACTGTTGCTTCATAAATTCAGCCACTTTAACCGAATCGAGTTTAAGATGCTCAGTATAACATCATCAGCAGCTTGAACTGAGTAACCTATGGTTATAGACTGAACAAAACACAGCTCAATAGCAACGACAGACTAATCAGCAAGAGCAAAAGAGAAGACTAGATTTAAGTATACGCCTATCCTAGTATAAAAAAACCACATAACGTTTCAAGAAACCGCTGGTTTACAGATAGAACCATTCCTGTAAAGAAATTTTCTTTTTCTCAAATCAATGTATTATGTTCGAACCGTTTTAGCGAAAAATCGATTCCAAGACAATGTTTGTCACCCAGAAATATATCTGCCTCAACCCAACCCCATCCATTTGGAGACGAGTGATAGGTATATCTATATCTTCTGGGTAAATCAATATAATATCTGGCGCAGAGCCATAATTAATTGAAGCTCAGAATTAATACTTCTGAGCTTTTTTGTTTCTAATCAACTCCTAAACCTTTTCTTAACTTAATAATTATGGCAACGACACGAGTTTCCGCAAATCGTCGCTATTTAGTGCTTCTACTTTCTACACCTGTATTAGTGGCAGTAGGTCCTGAATTAGTAAAAGCTAGCACCACTGCTTTTACAACAGTGTTTATGTACATCACGCGGGATAACAAAGAGAAGGTTAATCCCACTAAACGTCCTCCTGCTTATAAAGAAGTGTCTGAGCTACAAAAAAAGCTCAACCCTGGGGCTATGCAAGAAGACTCAATCGTTGAATCTTCACGGGATGGCTATTTCCTCACTGAAGATATTACATACTTTGATATGAGTAACTGGAAGCCTATTCCAGATACTATGAAGAACCCTAAGAAATATAGTCCTGTGTATTTTGAGAATTTCTTACGCGTTGTCAAAACTGATACCATTAAGAAGATCAAAATATACATGGCTACGTCTGGCTCCGGCATCGAGCGACTTCGTTGTTCTTCGTATAATGATAGCCTACGGTACGCTATCGAGCCGAAGCAGAAGAGTCACAAAATTGCTTATGAACTCAGCATTGACGTTAGCCAAGAGCCTGTGGGTCAGCCCTTTGTGCTTAAGATTTGCGGCACTTTCTGGGATTCATTCCGAGGCAAAGATGACAACTGGGCAGAAACTTATACAGATAGTGATGTGAAGCATCTTAAAAAGTTACGGCTTGTTGTAACTCTACCTCCTAATAAAAAATTTGCTGCCCCAGAATATGCTGTAACAACAGGTAACGACTATAAAGACTTTGTTATGTATCGTGGTGATGGAAGAAAGTTAGAAGATCGTTCCAAAAATGAATTGTCTTGGGATATAGAAAAGCCGAGCTCAAATAAGCTCTATAAGATGTCTTGGAAATGGCAATAATAAAACTGCTTAATAGAGCGGTCTAATATATACCATTTCAACAGTAGCATACAGATTCCAATATTCACCTAGTCGACTAGATGAATATTGGAATCTACAAGAATTGACGAACTTATAACATTCTTGCAAAAATGGAATTTCAAAAAGGAGATATACTAGAAGGGACTCACCGTGAATTTGCTGCAGCTTATCATTACATAGTGTATTTAGGTCAAAGTCTAGACAATGCCTTTGTTGGCGTAATATTGACAAAATCCGGAAGCTGGGCTAATAATGTTCCTTTATCAGAAAATTTCTTCGTTCGAGAAGATGAGTTTGGAACAAGTTACAAGGTTCAGTACAAGAATTCGCATTTTATGCAAGTCAAATTGGATAAGCCACAAGATTGGGGGCCGTACAGTAAGGTAGGCCAAATAACCGCTGAGGGTGTTAAGTTCATTGAAGAACACATTTCTGGAATGGAGCCCATATCATACCAAAATTACGAAAAATCATTAGGCACCACTTAACCAGCATATGCAGAAAGAACGATCGTAACAAGGCTTTCATATGACAACTTTATACACATATAAACGACCGTTTGCATATGTGTGCCGAAAATGGCCTGGCACCAACTCCCATGTACAAGTATTTACTTCTGCTCTTCGTGTTCGGGTGCGCTGCACCCAAACAGATTCCCACTGTAACCCGGTACAATGATGTTTTGCCGCAGCGCCGGGGGCTTGTTGTTTACAGTACGGTGACTGCCAGAGCAGACGTACCCGCAGCCACAGCCAACGACCGAGCCAGAATAACTTTTTTAGTTATTTAACCATTTAACCATTTTCCTGATTGTCAGCACTAACAGACAACAGAAAAGCCCGCAGATAGCGGGCTTTCAGTTTACCTCTGCAGCTGTGGCTGCGTTGGTAGGATTGGGGTAATCAGGTCTACAGCTTCATCATGGGCACTTAAACGTGCTCTAATTTTTGCTGATTTAGCTTATCTGTTAGACCAGATTTTCCCTTGTTCTGCAAATTGGACATTTTTTCAAGCAGCACTCTTAGAAGTGTAACAATTTCCCTCTGTTCATCAGATTGATCTTCTTTGAGAATACTGTCGATAAATAGGTCTTTGTACAGATCCTTCTGCTCGACCTTTAAATACTTACACAATTTCTCAAGAAGAGAATAGCTTGGCCTTTTCTTTCCTTTTTCAATCTGCGACAGATAAGTTGGTGTTATTCCACACAGCTCGGCTAACTCCTTCTGAGAAAAGCCAATATTGGTTCTATACCTCTTTACTGCATCGCCGATTCCGTTAGTCATGATTATGTGTTTATGGGCTTATTCTGCATAAGCCACCATCTTTATTTTAAGATGGCGGGGTAATACCCCACCATCTTAAAATAAGTTGGAAATTGATTCAGAGATTGATTCACCTAAATTCTGAATATCACCTGAGTGTTTCTCGATGAATTCTTCTATTCGCATCAACAGAGTAGCTCCGTTGTGCCAATCTTTACCAGCTTGGCGGTCAGCCGATTTTGATGCTGTAACTTTTTTCTGAACTCGCTCACTCTGCTTCCGACAAGATTTCTCAAGTCTTTTTAGCTTTTGTAAAGCGACTTCGTTTCCGGACAGAAGTCCTTTGAGTTCGTTAATAGTAGCTAAAATATCCTTTAGCTCTTCAGCTGCATTACCTGCGTTCGCTGGTGATTTCTTACCCGGCTTTGCCATTTGTTTTTTGAAATAGCAGCAGCCAGACCCTAGGTCTTACTGCTACGGTTTGAAGTTTGAGTGTCTCATAACCTTTATTTTTTGATTGTCGGAAAGTTGTTTATTAATTGGTTAGTTGCTTGTCAGTCAGTTAGTCAGTTGCTTGTCAGTCAGTTATTTGTAGATTGTTAGTCATTCGTTAGTCAGTCAGTTGTTTGTAGATTGTGGGCAGTCGTTAGTCAGTTGCTTGGTTACGGGACAAACATTAAACTACTCAAAAGTGATAAAAGTTTCACTAAAATCAAACTACCAGTTTGATTTTAGTGAATATGACGATCAAGACATACGGTTACAGATAGATATAGCACTTACAATCAGACGGTTACGCTAACAGATATATAGTCTAAACATACATGCATCAAAAACAAATTTTTTGTTCTTACTTAATAAGGAACTGACTAAGCACCGAAGCTAAAGCTTACTTCGCTACCATGATATCTTCCCATCTGGTTGTGTAGCAGGGCGATAACCATTGCTGTTTCATGGGCCAATCGGGATTGAAGGTCTGGCTGGCCAGCCGAACCCGATCCCGGCCATGCCGACGATTCAGCCTATCCAGTACGCCCGATAGCTTAATCAGCCGCTCGTCGGGACCCTCCACGAATACGCCTTTCTGCCGGTAATCATTCGGCACTAATCCCGTCAGGATCAGTCCAACCTTCTGATAATTATAGCCAAACTGAAAAATAGAGGTAAGCGCCGTTTGCGCATACTGGAGCAGTTCGGCGGTGCTGCTGGTCGGATGAGGCAACTCGACCGTTCGGGCATTGTAATACTGCTTAGCCAGCTCACCGTTGGGCGATCGACGAAACCGATTGGTGTGCAGGAAAACCGTGAGCGTACCGCACAGCGAATCTTGCCGACGCAACTTCTCGCAGGCGCGGGATAAGTGCGTTGTTAACGCGTCCTGCATGGTGGCCAGATCCGGCACGAGTCGCCCGAAGCTGGGAGCCGCGCAGATGGCTTTTTTGGGCGGTGGATTGATCTCCAGCATTCGGCATTGTGTACCCCGCAGCTCGTAGGCCAGCCGCAGGCCGTTGACGGTCATGTTCTGGGCTATCCAGTCATCGGGTGCATCGCGCAGTTGGGCGGCTGTGGTAATGCCGTTCCGTTTCAACAGCGAAGCGTAGCGACGGCCGACGCCCCACAGATCGCTTACATCAAACTCGGTCAGGGCTTCTCGGATATCGGACTTTGTAACCAACTGGTACACGCCCCGCAGTTCGGGCCGCCGTTTCGCATACCAATTGGCGACCTTCGCTAACGTTTTTGTAGGCGCAATCCCAACCGAAACCGGCACCCGCAGCCATTGCAGGGCCGTTGCACGAATGCAGTGGCCAAGGTTGGAAAAGCTCGGGTATAATCCTTCGTAACCGCCTAATTCCAGAAAGGCTTCATCGATACTATACACCTCTACATCCTCCACAAAGCGGTTCAGCAGCGACATCAATCTTGCGCTTAAATCGGCATACAACGTATAGTTGCTGCTAAAAAAAGCCAGGTCGTGCTGCGCCCGTAGCTCCTCCAGCTCAAAGAAAGGCTGAGCCATTTTTACCCCGAGGGCTTTAGCCTGCTCACTTCTAGCCACCACACAGCCGTCATTATTGGAAAGCACCACAACGGGCCGTTTTTCCAAAGCCGGGTTAAAACTGCGCTCACAGCTTACATAGAAATTGTTAGCGTCGACCAGGGCGAACATAGTTATCGGAGTCGTTGAATGACGAATGTAACTACGCCCAGAAGCCGGAACTCATCGCCCTCGTGGACATAGATCGGATCATACTTTTGATTGGAGGAAAGCAGCACAATCATCTTGTTGACGTAGTGGATTCGCTTCACGCATAAATCCCCGTTCAGCCAGGCTACCACGATCTTATGGTCAATTGCCTCCCGCGAGCAGTCCACCACCAGCACATCGCCCCGATCGATGCGATCCCCGATCATGCTGTCGGAGGCAACCTGCACGAAGTAAGTAGCCTCGGCATTTGAAATGCAGAGGTCATTCAGATCACAGACACGTTCGATATAGTTCTCAGCTGGCGAGGGAAAACCTGCCTGGACGTAGTAAGAGAAAAAAGGAATCAGGTAGCGGGTGGATGCCGTCGCCTTAACGATATGTTCGGGTAATATACGATCGTGGGGGTCTAGCATAGGCAGCTTGTTTGTTGATGACAAACCGCTATATTATACTTTTGTTATATATGTTGCAAATGTATGCTAATAGGCAGGAGAATTTCGCTACTTCCTTGGCCGTACAATTAGGCCTAATTAGCCTGCTATTGTCAAATAGCCGGGGGATGTAAAAAAACTAGTGCTACCACTGGCAATGCCGTACGGTAGTCCCGGCCATCGCTTGTCTAAAAGACCTCGGGGAATGTCGTAGAGCCGTTTTTGCGCACGTCACGCACAAAAAATAAGGTAAACTTTCCACTTCCTTGTCAGTCAAGCAGTCAACTAGGTGCGATGATTTCCTGCTGTGTGCTTCAGCATTCTATTTCTATTCGGCGGGTTGGCAAATACCAGTGTTCAGGGCGCAGACTGTCTATACTTTCGATAGGCCGTTTCTGCTTGGCTTAACCCTTTCCATATCGCCAGCACGAGATGACTCTGCGGATAGAAAAGAATTTGAAACAAGAAAAGCAGCAAGGCTACAGCCAAAATAAAGACTAGATCATAGAGCGGCTAGAGCGCTTTCAATGGCAGTTGTCTTGATCCCATATAAGTGAGCCAGTGAACAAAAGAATAAGAACTTAACTTTCACTGGTAAACAAAGGGAAAATGAGAAGGCACGATTCACCGATTCGCAGGTTGTTGCGATTCTTAAGCAAAACGCCCTTGTTGCTTGACATCATTGATTGAGATGCCGATTTTTATCGAGTCTTGAGACATAAGAAAACCTTCCAGTTAGTAGTTCGCACCACTAAGCTCGGAAGGTTTTCGCGTTGGAGCTAACCCACCCAAAATCCGGGATGACCCGTTCTCATCAGATAACTCTGCCTTCTCTTATATCAGCACGTAGCTGATCAACAAGGTGCGTGAATGACTTATCTGTATATGCTTTCACATTAACGGCAACGGGGAAAGAAAGGCTATACTTCGCTGTGGCTGGCTGGTTATTTCTGAAAGCCTGTGCTTCATACCCGTCAGATGTTAAACTTACTACTATCCGATAATCTCCTTCGGCTACAGATATTAAAGTGTTTTTGTTCTGGCTCATGCTATTGTAATTTAACTTTTTTTCTTTGTTTACCATATCGATCAAAAACTGCTTTCTATAAGTGTATTGAGCGCTTACATCTTCTGTTCCAAAAAGTTGCCTTCCTCCTCCCACTCTCATGTTTCGCTCATAAATTACATCGTCGGTTTCAATTTTTCCGCCCTCCTCAAGTGACTGATAAAAATCAGTCCATGATTCATAACCGGGGGGTAATTCCTGACTGTATTTATGTTCTTCATCTACTCTGTCAGAAATGAAGCTTTTTTTAAAGAAAACGCCGTTGTAATCAATAATCTCATTATTAATCTGGTCTAATTCTATTAGTCGATTGTAAAATTCAGTCCACATTTTAAAGCCGATGGGCAGTTCTTGGCTGTAGCTTTTTGCTTCTTCCATTTAAATATTCAGTTATAAGTCAGGATTATAAACATTATTTCTTAGGGCATCGTTCATCCCCCTAAACACTCTTTTCAAGAAAAGATAACAAACCATTATCAGGATCACCAAGCCTTTTTAAGAAGACAAATCTTTCAGCATCGACATGGTAATAATCAAGGGCTTGCCCCCCTCCTATACTTGTGAAAGCAGGCGCCTTTGATTGACTTTTTGTTAATACTTCATCTTTAAATCTTATCGCTACCCAATCGGTCAACGCCCTATATTCAGGCTTTGTATAAAGGTCAATAGCTGGTATGTTGAAGTCTCTTGTGGGTTTTCTTAAAACGACATGAATAACAGCAATACCCACACTTTCAAGAAAAGAAAAAAGGTATACTAAGCCCGTATTAAGTCCGTAAGTCCCCATTCTAGTAGGATATTTTTGTTTTACCTCAAAAGCAACCAAGTGGTCTTTATAAACTGCTATATAGTCAACATCCCACAAAAACACATCCCCTAACCAGCAGTTTACAAACATCCTTTCAACAGCAGATTTATATAAGAACCCACTTCTTTCCAAGTATTCCGAAGCCTGTTGATGTCTCTTACAATCTCTATCAGTTTCTTTTGGAATAAGAGCCTTTTTGGGGTTTTTAGGATATTTACTGTGTTCTGATTCAAAATTAATAGTCTGACCTACGTACTTAACGTAAAAAAATTCTCTCTGATCGGGTACGAACCACACAACATAGCAGCTTAAGCCCTTTAATAAAAAGTAGTTTAATATATCATAATCTATCTGCCTAAGATCGGCAGAACTGACTAAAACTTTAGTTACTTTAAACCGGTTGCCATCTCTTTTAAACCAGAACCCAGATGTACATTTTTTGAACTGGCCTTTAATTATCTCATCGTAGAACAGAGCTTCTGTAACAAGTCCTTCAATTCTGGTATGCTTGTCACGGCTTAGAATAAACTTTTGGTGCTCTGTATTATTAATATTAATGTTTTCAAGAACAGAACAAGGATCGGCTTTTACATTCTGCTGCATTAGTCAGGGGCTGATATATTAATCATATAGGCTTTAATATGCGCAATTAATAAAAAATAAATCATATGTTATAATAATTAATTCAGAGTAAGTATAAGCGCTTCATGGCCCTGTTCTATTCAGACCCATGAAGTATTGTCTATAAACTAATGCTATTTGAACACAACCAATTGACTTCTAGGCCTAAACCATTTCTATAAGCTGATCAGTTATTCTTATTTAATGTTATAGTGTAAGTAATTGAGCAGGCTGGCCTCAGTTAGCAGTGTGTAACATCTACAACCTCACTACTCTTGTACAAATTACCTAGAAATGAAGACTTTATACGAAACTGACTACGCCGTTTTACCGTGGGTCTGGTTGATACGTTTTCCATCTTTATACCAGGGTCGTAGTATATATTTCCAATAAACATTTGCTGTAAAAACAATTGAAAATCAGTATCTACGCCAAGTGTGACAAGGTTGCCGTAATGATATTGTCTGACAGGTTGATTAGCAGATAGAGAGGGTACATAACACGCTTGGTTATGTTTTCTATTCCAATGCTTTAACATAGAAGCAAACGACCATGCTGCGGCTTCGTTTCCCTGCTCATCTACTAACACTATTCTACCTGTCGAACTTCTTATCTTGCCCGTAACACCATCAAAACCAATTAATTCCATCGTCAGACGTGTACGCTCATGCCTTACTCCTGCTTTATGGATTCCACCAAAATTCAATCTATCCGGGCGGTTATTCTGATCGGGATAACCATATGTGCGAATAAAGTAATCTACACCCTGCGAGACGTATAAGCCCTCTGTGGGCTCAGGTGTCATCAGAGTAATGACTGCACTACCTATCCTGTTAAAATTATCAACGCCAAATTGTTTAAGCTCCCATCCTAAAAAGTCCGGCTCAGAGTACCCATTAGGAGTAATACCCAACTCGGCTTCCAGTGTATACCCCCCACAGTTCGGAGCATCGCAAGCCATAATATTTCCAAGCCTGTCCAGCCGTTTCGATGTTATCCAGTCAAGCCTATGTATGCGGGCTAACTCATTTAAGAGAATTGTGCGATTGTCGCTATTGCTCAAGTTGAACGTAGCAAAAACGCCTTCCTGCTGAGTATTAATTGCTCTAAGTTCAGCTGCAATTTGGGAATCCGGGAAAGCAGCATAGCCTAGTATTCGTCCCGCAGTTGATACTGAAAGAAAAAGCAAACGACCATACAAAGGGGTATTCATAACCCTAGAAGGTCCATTGCTGCATCCTCTTAGGAATCCCGATAAACGCACTTCAGGATACTTTGGATATAAGATAAATTTTGTATTTGGAGCTTGAAATAAAGCTCCATCTTCTGCAATCCACGCAAAGTCAATAGTAGCTATAAAACGCTCCCGATCCCAGCTCTCCGAAGAAATGGCTTTAATTTCAGAAGTGGGAAACAAGTTAAATATTTCGTCCCCGCCTAAATATGGTTGGTGTTTGGAATCATCATTCTTAGCTAAAGTTTTAACATAAACCTTTTTACAGCCTTGATCGGCAAAAATTCGTTTCAGTCGCTCAAGGTTCATTTTACAGACATCTTACAACTTGCTGCCCTACTGCCTGCATCAGCGGCATAACTACTGAATTACCAAACTGCCGGTATGCCTGCGTATCAGATACGGGTATAACAAAGCTGTCCGGAAAGCCCTGTAACCGGGCACATTCGCGGGGAGTCAACCGGCGCGGATTCTGTCCAAGAGCCTGTGGAATTAGGATTTCGGAACCGTCTTTGTGATACCGTGCGCTCAGGGTGCGGGCTATACCATCAAGCGGGGTAAGGCCGAACCCGAAGCCATTACCTGCGGCCTTGTGTTTGGCTGCATAGTCTTGTAAATACTTCCAAAGATTGTCTGTCAGCGTGTATTTGGCTGGTACGTCCCTTTCCAAGATGTCCTCTATTGCAGCCGTTGGCGCAGGTAGCTCCGGAAACTCAAACGGTTCCTGATCGTCGTATCGGTCGCGGTCAAAACCAACAATTATAATACGTTCCCGGTGCTGTGGCACGAAGTGTTTACCATCGAGTACACGGAAATGTATATTATACCGTAGTTCATTCAGCGTCTCGCGGATAATCCGAAACGTGTTCTTTTTATCGTGGGATACAAGGTTTTTTACATTTTCAAGCATAAAGGCTTTGGGGCGCTTATGCTCGATGATCCGGGCGACATCAAAGAATAATGTTCCCTGCGTCTCGTCCTTAAAACCATGTTCACGGCCTAAGCTGGCTTTCTTAGATACTCCGGCAATGGAAAAGGGCTGACAGGGAAAACCGGCTAACAGTACATCATGATCTGGTATAGCCGTTTCACTGATCTTGGTAATGTCTCCAAAAGGAACCTCGCCAAAGTTTGCCGCGTAGGTCTGCTGTGATGCCGGGTGCCACTCCGACGTAAAAACACACTTCCCGCCCAAATTTTGATAAGCCAGACGAAGCCCGCCAATACCGGCGAACAAGTCAATGAACTTGAACTTGGCCGTTTTGGGAGTGGGAAATGGAACGTCCATCACTTCCCTCTCCAGTACGTCAAGTATTCCTTTTACTTCGCTGGGGTTGTTGGCTGCGTCGGCTCCGATTAGTTGTTTTACGAACCCTGTAGCTTCCTCTTCATAGTACTGCGATGCACCGTTACTGCGGGTGTGTAGATAGTGAGTCAGGTATGCCATTTTACTTGCATACTCATCTTTGCTCAAGTCTTTGAAGCTGCGCGAGCTGATATCAGCCAACCGAATAACCGGTTTGACTGGCTCTATCTGTATACGGTTGTAATGCCCTGCTTTTTCGGTTACTGCTCTGTCGTCAGTTGTTGTAATGTTCTCTGTTACCATATTAGTCAGTGTCAGTATGGGGGAGTTATGTCGAAATCGGTTTTAGCAGTCCAAGCAGGTTTTGTAATGTCAGCTGCCGGCTCTTGGGTTTAAGTTCGCACTCAAAGACAGTTACAATCCGCCAGTTTGCTTCTGATATTCTGGCGTTATTAGCTGCGTCCCGTAGACGGTTGCCGTTAATCTTATTAAGCCACCATTCTGTACGGGTCTTTGGTACTACAAAATACCGGCACCCCTCATGCCCATGATAAAAACAGCCGTGTACAAAAATGACTGTTTTATACTTGGGCAGCACTATATCAGGTTTACCCGGTAGTGTATTATCGTGCAATTTATACCGGAATCCGTGCGCGTGTAGAAACTTTCTAACCATCAATTCCGGCTTAGTATCCTTGCTTTTAACGCGGCTCATATTAAAGCTACGCTGCTCCGGTGTGTGTACGTCTGCCATACTCTCTTATCGCTCCCTCTTATCAGTTTAATACACTCAGAAAATCAAAAGCTCAAATTCTGCTCTGCAATGTCCTTATCAGGAATCATACAGTAAAATTAACCCACTAATAAGGTTCCTGTGTGCTCAATGCCGTTATAGTCCCTGATTGTCAGATAAACATTGGTTGCTACATCACTTCCACCTTTAGTCATATCAAGTAAAATTTTAGATTCTCTTACCTGAACAACTTTACCGGTAACCTTTGAGGAATCAGACGTACTTATGGTCACCTGATGGCCAATAAGATCTTTAGTCTCCACTTCAACTATCTCAAGATCATCCAGATTAACGCTATTAACTGGAGGGAATGAAAGACCTGTATTCAATGCCTGTATATCAGCACGGGGCCTTTCATGATCAAAAACTTCAAGGACTACATACAATTGATTTGGATCTTCATCTGGGTATGGACTGTGGAATTTTACCACTTGTCCTGCTTTATTTGGAATCATAATGTATGTCTTCGTTTAGCAACGTTCGTTAAAGTATTCCTGTCCGTTTATGAACGTGCGTCGTAACTGGCCAGAAAATCGCAGGGTACAAACCATATGGGATAAGACATAAGCGGCCCGAATGCTGGTAGCATCCACTTCAAAGGATTGCTCGTCAAATTCGATATACTGACCTGTCAAAGGGTTTTCGCCGGGTTCACGTATCACTTTAA
>NZ_CP053435.1:5555000-5691492 GCF_013127955.1 Spirosoma taeanense | reverse complement strand
ACGAACAACAACTTACCGTCGTTGATCGAGAACTTTTTCGGCCGCGACATGAACGATTTCTTTAACACGACTACGCCGGCCATGCACAACGTACCGGCTGTAAATGTGGTAGAGCATCAGGATGGCTTCCGCATTGAAGTAGCGGCTCCGGGTTTGAAAAAAGAAGATTTCAAACTCAGCCTGAATCATAATAACCTGACCATTTCGGCCTATCAGGAAACCAAGAATGAAGAGCAGGACAAGTCGAACGAGAAATATACCCGTCGTGAGTTCAGCTATTCTTCATTCCAGCGGACGTTCACGCTTCCCACTTCTGTAGATGCGGACAACATTCAGGCTTCATATTCTGAAGGTGTGCTGAAAATTGAAATTCCGAAACGGGAAGAAGCAAAAGTGAAACCTCCCCGTCAGATTGAGATTGGCGGCTAATTCGCTTATTTCGCTTTTAGAAAAGCCCGTGAGGGAGTCTCTCACGGGCTTTTTTTATAGGCAAAATCGGTCCAACAAAGCCTGTTAAAATTTGTTAAGGATAGAGAACCCCGGATTTATCAGCCACCTCTTTCCGTTATATTGACAGGTAGATAACTACTCGTCTTACACACAAGGACAGCAATCAGATTTCCCATTTAACCATGAAAAGCAACTGGAAAATTTTAGCGTTAATGGCCCTCTTATCGAGTGTGGTCACGCTAGCCGCTTACAACCTGTTGGGGTTCAACAAGCGGGATGTAATTTTTAATGAATCGTCGCCAACGCCGACGATTACAGGTCGGCTGGCAGCTCTGACCGGCAATGGCCCGACTATGGCGCCGGGTGATTTCTCAACCGCGGCCGAAACCGTTACGCCTACGGTTGTGCACATTCGTACGACTATCACCAGAACCGTACGCTCTCAGCAGGTTCCCGATATTTTCCGGGATTTCTTCGGTGATGATTTTGGTGGCGGTCAGGGTCAGCCACGTCGGCAGCGGGGTCAGGCTTCTGGCTCAGGTGTGATTATCAGCAAAGACGGTTATATCGTTACGAACAACCACGTTGTGCAGGATGCCGACGAAGTTGAAGTGATTATGACCGATAAGCGCAGCTTCAAAGCTAAAGTAGTCGGTACGGACCCTCTGACGGACCTGGCCGTTATTAAAGTGGAAGCAAACAATCTGCCCGCTATTACGCTGGGCGATTCAGATGCGCTGAAACTCGGCGAATGGGTACTGGCAGTTGGCTACCCCCTTGATCTGGAATCGACCGTTACCGCCGGTATCGTCAGCGCAAAAGGTCGTGGTATTGGCATTCTGAATCAGAACGCGAAACCAGACGACAAGAAAGCGGATACGCCCATTGAAGCCTTTATCCAGACGGATGCGGCTATCAACCCCGGTAATTCGGGTGGTGCTCTGGTAAACTTACGTGGTGAGCTGGTTGGTATCAACTCTGCTATTGCTTCTGCTACGGGCTACTACAGCGGCTATGGCTTTGCCGTTCCAGTTTCGCTGGTTAAGAAAGTATCAGCCGATCTGCTGAAGTATGGCAATGTACAGCGCGGTTATCTGGGTATTCTGCCTATCGAACTGAACAGCACCATCGCTAAAGAGAAAAACGCAAAAGTAGGCCGTGGTATCTACGTCGAAAGCGTAGTTGATAATGGAGCCGCTCAGGCCGCCGGTTTAAAGAAAGGTGACGTTATTGTGAAGATGGAAGGCCAGCCTTTGGATTCCGATGCACAGATGCGTGAAATCATTGGTCGTCGTCGGCCGGGTGACATTGTCAATATCACGATTAACCGTGATGGTTCCGAGCGCGATGTGAAGGTTGAGCTGCGCAATCGTAACGGTGGTCGTGATGTCATCAAAAAGTCGGACGTAACCGCATCGGCCACTTCGCTTAGCACTCTGGGTGCTTCTTTCGAAGAGATCAGCGCTCAGGACGCAAAGCAGCTGGGTATAAGCGGTGGCGTTCGGGTGAAGAAGATCATGGAGGGTAAACTGGCTGAAACCGACATTGAAGAAGGTTTCATCATTGTGAAAGCAAACGGCCGAAACGTGAAAACGACTAAAGATCTGCAAACCATCATGTCTGCGGTTAAAGAGGGCGAAGGTCTCATGTTGATTGGTATGTACCCGAATAGCTCACGAATGTATTACTACGCCGTTCCGGTGTAATGAATATCCTAGATTACTATAGCGCCGGGCCAACGTCCGGCGCTTTTTTTATACCATAGAAAACGGTCGGGGTGTTCCCCGACCGTTTTTATATAAGTGAGCGTCTTTTATTACTCGAAATAGTTCAAAACCTGATGGCCACTCTGAGCCAGAAACTGATCACGTTTGAACAGGTCAATATCGGCATTCATCATATCCTTAACGAGCGCTGGCAGATCGTACTTAGGCTTCCAGTTAAGTTTTTCCATGGCCTTCGTTGGATCGCCTAATAGCAAATCCACCTCCGTTGGGCGGAAATAGCGTGGGTCTACACAAACAACTTCTTTGCCAACTTCAATCGGGAAATCGGGGTTGGATGCGCTAACCACAACACCCGTTTCATTTTCGCCTTCGCCTTTAAACTCAAGCTCAACGCCAATTTCGGCGAAAGACATACGAACGAAATCACGGATACGCGTCGTTACGCCCGTTGCGATAACGAAATCCTCCGGTGTTTCCTGCTGGAGAATCAGGTACATAGCTTCTACGTAATCCTTGGCATGTCCCCAGTCCCGTTGCGCATCGAGGTTACCCAGATACACTTTATCCTGCAGCCCCAAACCAATACGGGCCACAGCCCGCGTGATTTTACGGGTTACGAAAGTTTCGCCCCGTAAAGGCGATTCGTGGTTAAACAGGATTCCGTTGCAGGCATACATGTTATAGGCTTCACGGTAGTTCACCGTAATCCAATAGCCATAGAGTTTCGCGACCGCATAGGGCGAACGTGGGTAGAAAGGGGTCGTTTCCGATTGGGCGTGCCCCTGAACACCACCATATAGTTCAGAAGTAGACGCTTGATAAATGCGGGTTTTCTCGGTCAGGCCCAGTAATCGAACTGCTTCCAGAATACGAAGCGTACCAATACCATCGACCTGAGCAGTGTATTCGGGTTCGTCAAAGCTTACCCGCACGTGCGACATAGCGCCGAGGTTATAAATCTCGTCCGGCTGAACTTCCTGTATAATCCGGATAATGTTTGTCGAATCTGACAGATCACCATAATGAAGTTTGAACCGTATATTCCGTTCGTGCGGATCTTCATACATGTGATCAATTCGCTGCGTGTTGAACAGCGAGCTCCGGCGTTTGATGCCGTGTACTTCATACCCTTTTTCTAAGAGCAGCTCGGCCAGGTAGGCCCCATCTTGTCCGGTGATGCCGGTTATCAACGCTTTTTTCATAGTACGTTTACGCGAAAAGGCCAACGCCCGAATTGTACAAAATCAACCAAAGCTACGTTACAATAGCCGAAACATAGAACTTATTTTATTAATAGGCTACGTCGCACATCTACTTTATCAGCCTGTAACTGGGCCAATGGCACTAGTTGCCGTATGGAAGCATAGTATCGTTCTGCATCCAGCCGACGCATGAAGTCACCTACTTTAAGCTTATACGTCGGCTGGTTATAGCTTAGGTAGGGATTTAGTTCAGGAAAATTCTGAGCAATGATCAGCTTAATGTCATCAACTTCTTTACGCTGATTGCCTACGTATACCTGAACCCGAAAACCCGGAGCGTAGCGAATTGATCGGTTCTGATTTGCAATCGTGTCCAATACCAGATCCAGCTGCCGGTTAATATGCATTGCTTCGACAGGCCGACTGGGCTTACGAACTTCATTTTTCCGGGGGGTAGCGGGAGCTGCAACTGAGGTTGAAGTCGGCGTTCCCGGTCGGGTGGCAGCTGGCGGTACGGCCGGAACAGTCGAGTAAACTGGCCGAACTGATGACAAATCCTCATTGTAGCTGTTGTAATCCACCGTCGACCGGTTCGACACCGTCGGGCGACTGCTGCCACAACCATGTAATATAAAAATGGCCAGTACAAAAAAACTACCTAATCTGAAGTGCATCTGAATCATCAGTTATGATTGCAAAAATAGCCATTTTGTTTGTCTAATGACTGAAGACCCTACCCATCGGGAAATTCGTTAATTTTGGGTTTCACTCGGAATAACACATGCTGACTATAGAAAGCCACGTGTCGCTCAAGCCTTATAATACATTCGGGATTGATGTCAGCGCGCGGTATTGGGTTGAAATTACTAAAGAAGAAGATCTCCAGACGTTGCTCCAGCTGGGTGATCATGTAAGTACACCAAAACTGATTCTGGGCGGAGGAAGTAATGTGTTGCTCTGCCATGATTTTGATGGGCTGGTCGTTAAGATGAACATTCAGGGTATCGAGGTTGTCCGCGAAGACGCCGATCATATTTACCTGAAGGCTGGCGCCGGTGTCAATTGGCACGAACTGGTTCTTTTCTGTGTGCAGCAGGGGTATGCCGGTATGGAAAACCTTTCGTTGATTCCCGGTACCGTCGGAGCCGCCCCCATGCAGAATATCGGTGCCTATGGGGTTGAGCTGGAGCAGGTTTTTGAATCGCTGAGTGCCGTTCATATTCAGACGGGCGAGCAGCGAACGTTCAGCCATGCCGATTGTGAGTTCGGCTACCGGGAGAGCGTGTTTAAGCGAGAGCTGCGCGGACAATACATCATCACAAGCGTTACGTTTCAGCTGGATAAACGACCCACTTTCCACACCCGCTACGGAGCCATCCAGGAAACGCTGGAAGCAATGGGTATTACGGAGGAAACGTTATCCATTCAGGCCATAAGCGACGCGGTTATCAACATTCGGCGCAGTAAACTTCCGGACCCGGCCGAAATTGGGAACGCAGGCAGCTTCTTTAAAAATCCTGAAATTTCTAAAAACCAGTTTGAGGCTCTCAGGGTGCAATACCTTTCTTTGCCCGGCTATCCCGTTGGTGACGATATGGTCAAAGTTCCGGCGGGCTGGCTTATTGAGCAGGCCGGCTGGAAAGGCTATCGCTCCGGCGATGTTGGTGTGCATGCCCGACAAGCGTTAGTTCTCGTGAATTACGGCAATGCCACTGGTGCTCAAATTCTGGCCCTTGCCAGGCAAATACAGGAATCTGTACTGGCGAAGTATGGTATAACCATTACCCCGGAGGTAAACGTAGTATAAACCGCTTCGTACAAACAGTTGGGGCCGATACGCTAAAAAGGTACCGGCCCCAACTGTGTTATGTATACCTTCTACTCAAAACATAGCGAAGCCGCCCCCAGCAGACCAGCATCGTTGCCTAACGTAGCACGCTTGATGGCCAGGCCATTTTTATAATACGGATTGAGCCAGTAATCGAGCGTATTGTTAACGGCAGGCAGGATATAATCAAACGAAGCGGATAGTCCGCCACCGATCAGAACCTGCTTGATATCTAATATTTTGATGAGGGCCGCTAAGCCCTCGCCAAGCATCTCGCCTACTTCGTTCCAGATTTGGAGAGCCAGCTCGTCACCTTCACCAGCTGCGGCTACAAGGCCCGTTGTTGAGATGCTGCCGTCGCTGGGCAGGTGCGTATCGCCTTTGTATTCGTTACGACGCTCGCAGGCCAGCTCAAGCAGTTCCTTTTTGCCGATGTTCCGCTCCAGCACCCGACCGTGCCGGGAAGGTATATGCCCCGGTTCCATAGCGTTACCATCACCACCCGTAAAGATTTTTTTATTGATGATAGCGGCCCCACCCACGCCTGTACCCAGCGTGATGAAGATATAGTTTTCCGTAATTTTTTCTTCCGCAAAATAGTACTCCCCTAACGCAGCCGCGTTGGCATCGTTCTCCAGAAAAAACTGCACTCCCGGAAACCGTTTGGACAGAATGTCCACCATGGGAACATTATTGATCTCAGGAATAGCCGTGATTTCAAGGGGTACGGTACGCTCGCGATTAAGCATGCCCGGCAATCCAATGCCTACCTGTTTAACCTCCTTATTTGCTAGCAGCTGCAACGCCACTGCGTCACCAAACCGCTCGATGAAGTGTCCCGACTGCCGCCAGCTTATGGTGTCGTGGCTGTAGAAGTTGGAAATTTTGCCGGTGTCGGCCTCAACGATACCCATCTTGACGTTCGTACCGCCGACGTCAATTCCCAGATACTCAACAGAAGACATTACCTAAATTATGATTTATGATTTGCAATTTCAGGTTTGGTTGGATGAAGTAGGGTGCAAGATACAAAAGAGTAGTTAGTCCAAAGTAGTTACCCAAAAATTACGAGCCGTCAGCCCCTGCCGACTGTCTGGCGAAGATAGAATCAAATATCGCCTAACTGGGGCCGAATAAGAATTTCTTCCACTACGGCACTTTTGGATAAAGTATACGCGGCCCAGGCACTGTTAGCGATATCCTCAACTTTCATAAACCGATCTTCGGGCAGCCCGGAGCCTTCCCAGCTGGCGGTGAACGTTGCACCGGGCAGGATGGCCGTTACCTTCACATCGTGCGGTTTAAGCTCTTCACGCAGAACGCGGCTCATACCCAAAAGAGCAAATTTGGAGATGCAGTATGAACCGCCGTTGGTATAAGGAGTAATACTGGCAGTGGAACACATCATAAAAATATGCCCCTGCCTACGGGCGATCATCTCGCCAACCAAAGCCCGCGTCAGGTGATAGGCACTGCCTACGTTGGTATTCATTAACTGTTCGAACGTCCCTTCGGCCTCATTATGAATCTGGCCCGGTTGGAATATGCCCGTATTATTAACCAACACCTCGACCGGGCGACCCAGCGACCGAACGTAATTGGCTAATTCATCGACGCCCTGTCGCGTCGCCAAATCGGCAGCGAACGGCAATCGTCCCGTACCGTGTACCGCATCGACCGAGCGAGCGCAGACGACCGCGTCAAAACCCCCAGCGACAAATTTATCAACAATAGCCCGGCCAATACCTTTTGTACCACCGGTCACAACTATCAATGGATTCATAAACAAAGACAAACATTCAATCCGCCCAAACCCGAAAGCCCCCTGGTTTAGGATACGGCGCAAGTTACGTTAGAAACCATTCTAACTTTGCCGGGGTTCTGTCGAAAGGATGACAACCGCGCCAGCGGATTGGTTGTTTGCTTCGCTACATGTCTGTATGTCTAATCTGGGTAAGTATTTTATTTTCTTGGGAACGCTGTTCCGTAACCGGGAGAAGCTTGGCGTCTATCTGCGGCTGATTCTTAATGAGTGTACATCGATTGGAGTTGGCTCAATCTTTATTGTTGCCTTGGTAAATTCGTTTATTGGAGCCGTAACCTGCGTACAGACTGCCTATAATCTCACGAACCCCTTTGTGCCGCATAATATCATTGCCCTGATCGTTCGAGACAGTACAATTCTCGAACTGGCTCCAACCCTCACGTGCATTGTGCTGGCGGGTAAGGTTGGCTCAAACATAGCCAGTGAGTTAGGTACCATGCGTATTACTGAACAGATTGACGCTCTGGAGGTAATGGGCATCAACTCCAGCTCGTATCTGGTATTGCCCAAAGTCATTGCTTCGGTTCTGATGATCCCACTACTGGTTATCATGGCCGGGTTTCTGTCAATTCTGGGCGGCTATATTGCAGGTACACTGGCCGGGGTTATCTCCCCCGAAGAATACGTATCCGGTTTGCGGCTCGACTATAAACCGTTCGGCGTTGCGTTTGCACTCATTAAAACGGTCGTTTTCGCTTTCCTGATTTCGACCATTTCGGCCTATAGAGGCTATAATGTGCAGGGAGGTGCGCTCGAAGTGGGCAGCGCGTCAACTTCGGCTGTCACCACCAGTTGCATCGCGGTTGTAGCCGCCGACTTTGTTCTCACTCAACTGTTACTGACCTAGTGGCAAGGAGACAATGAGCTGACAGCCGACCAGGGGCTTTTTTCTCTTTGTCTATGCCCTGATTTCTACCATGATTGATATAAGAAACATAACTAAATCGTTCGGTGACCGACAAGTGCTGGCGGGCATTAGTGGGACGTTTAAGCCGGGTGATACGAGTTTAATTATCGGGGGTAGTGGTACAGGAAAAAGCGTACTGCTTAAGTGCATGATTGGGCTGATTAAACCTGATTCGGGCGAAGTGCTTTACGATAACCGCAACTTTTTGTCCGGTGATATCAACGAGCAGAAAGCCATTCGGCGGGAAATGGGCGTTCTTTTTCAGGGTTCAGCCTTGTTTGACTCCAAGACAGTGCTCGAAAACGTCCGGTTTCCCCTGGACATGCTTACGGATCAGTCAGAAAGCGAAAAACTGGACCGGGCGCAGGAATGTCTTAAACGGGTTGGCCTGGATAAAGCCACCGACCGAATGCCTTCAGAGATTAGCGGAGGCATGAAAAAACGGGTTGGCATTGCCCGGGCTATTGTGTTGAACCCTAAATATCTGTTCTGCGACGAACCCAACTCGGGCCTTGACCCCTTAACGTCCATTAAGATCGACCAGCTCATCTCGGAAATTACCGACGAGTTTAAGATCACGACGATCGTAATTACCCACGACATGAACTCGATGATGGAAATTGGTGAGAAAATTATGTTTCTCTACCAGGGTCATAAGCTCTGGGAGGGCAACAGCAACACCATCACTCAGTCGGACGTGAAGGAGTTGAACGAGTTCATATACGCTAACAAGCTGTTGCGGGAGGCAGAAAAATAGGCTGTCTCTTAAAACCGCCAGCGGGCCTGCACTTTCATTTCCGATTTATGGGGCGCGTTAATCTGATCGAGGTCAGAGCCAATCGTATCCTGATTCGTCAGGTCGGTTCTTGCCCAGCGGACCCAGATGTCAAGATGGCGGCTCAGACTATACTGCGCCAATAGATAATGCCGGATACCCCGGTTGAAATACGCCGGAAAGGAAAACGCGTATAACACGTCGCGCTCATAAACATACTGCCGACTATCGTAATCATCGGTTCCGAACAGGGCTACTCGTGCGCTCAAGCTCAACCGTCGCCAGTCTAGCGTAGCATCCTGCACCAGCACAAACCCGGTTGAACTGGGCTGCTCAGCGTAGCTAAACCCGCCCCACTGTACACGCGACCGGAACGACAGCCCCCTCGTCAGAACATAGTCAGCATTCAAGGCCAGACTCCGGCGCGTTGTTCTGACAACCTCCTTTATTTTGCTATTCGGCCGGTTCTTTTCTTTGTGCTCTTCATGATAAACTGCGTAGAACGCCGTTTGCCGATTCGGAGTATAGCGCGTTTGCATCAGGTAGTCAAACCCGCCCGACGGCTTATCAACCAGATATTTCAACCAGGGAAACCGGTACACATCGACAAACCCACTCAGCGTCAATTTACGATACACCATGTACTTCATTCCCAGATACGCTCCGGTCTCGTTGCTGTTGCGACTGCTTTCGCTGAAGGCGTTGCCATAAAAACTATGAAAGTTAGAATCATAGTGCCGGAACATAATGGCTAAATCGAGCCGCTTAGTCAGGCTCGCCAAGGCTCCGCCCACCCCACCAATGCCACCGGAGTTCGTTTGTGAGCCACTGCTTCGGGCAACTTCGCCAAAAAAATTCCAGTTGCGCCAGACGTAACTACTATGCAGGCCCATTACCAGGTTACGCTGTCCCGTGAACTCATACTGGTTATAAGGCAGATCGCGCTTACGAAAAAATGTATTAAAGCTCGTCTGCAGAAAGGCCATACCCAACTGAACTTGTCGCCGGTTGTGATACAGCAGGTGCGCACCGAGATTAGTTTCGAGCAGAGCACCCTGATCATCGAGTTCAGACTTCGTGCGATGCAGGCCCGAGGTTTGCAGGGAGGTGGCAATGACTCCTTCGTCCGATGTTCCGACCGTTGTGTTGGCATCGCGCCGAAGCCGGGAGGCCAGCAGCGTTACGTCCATATTCGGCAACAGCGCATACGTAGCCGTTCCGCCCCTAAAGTACCCGTACTCGGTCAGTGAGGTATATGGCCGCGCACCCAGCGTTGGACGGCGAACGGTCTGGACAGTTTCGGCACTTTTTCCAAGCACAAACCCCGCCGACAGCACCAGGCCCTGCCCCACCTGCAACTGATAATCGCCCAGCAGAAGGTTACGCCAGCGGCCCCGGTTCTGCACCTGCAGGTGTCCCGAAACGTAATCTATACCATACCGACGCTTGCCAGGTTGCCAGCCCATCGTTTCGCCGGGATCTTGCTCCACCGTCAGCCCAAGGCTAAACGCACGCGGGCGGCTGTATCGGTAACGCGCAAACCACTGCCCGGAACTACCCAGGTAGCGCGTAGGCAAGTTCCCTTTTTTGTCAGGTATAGCTTCTGAAAAGCCTTTCTGCTGTTCGAGCAACTGTTCATATCGAACAATCAGATAATTGTCAGTTGGCGTGGGCAAAGCTCCCAATAAACGTGGATTACTCGCTACCGTCACAAATGGGAGCAGACGCCGGATAGTAGGCAGATCAAAATCAGGTATAGCCTGCAGCTCATATACAGATAGTAAATCACCAAAGTCTGCACGATACGTAAACAGGCTGCTTAGTTGGCGTTCGGAGAGCAGGTAAGTAGCCGCCAGCTCATCGCGGGTGGCCAGGTTCAGATCAAGGGGATTCGCATAGAGCTGCGTTAGTGCATCAAATACGGACGGGTAGTCAACACCCTCGGTCTGTACGGGGAACAGATCCTGCAGATAGCGACTAATGTCGACATCCCGGCGCGGCTGAAGATTTTGAGAAAGAGCAGAGGTAGCGGCAAGCCCAATGGTTACCGCGAGCAGGTAAAGTGTTCGCAAATTGTTTCAGTCAGGTTACAGGAATGCCACCAACAAACCGGGGCATTCAATTCGGCTGAAAAGGGCTGTTTTGCAAACGTTGAAAAATCAGATTGAACAGGGTTACCGGCCCGGCTGAGCCGTGATGTTGTAACCCTGTCTGGAATTTAGGAGAACCGGCGTTTCAAAATTTCGACCAGCTCGCTTACTTCGTCGCTGCTCATGTCCCACATGTACTGCGATGCGTAGCGATAGGAGATCAGATCAAGGGCCTGACCATAGTTGTTCAGTTTATCAATTTCCTCAATTGCCTGATTATAGGCGCTGGAATTGCCGTTGAAAAGCTGGTTGATGAACCGGAACTTCTGGTTCAGCGAAATACTGCGGGCAATGCTTTCGATGGGTGCCCGATGGAACGTTTCAGCAACCGTAACGGGCTCGGCGGGCGTGGTTTCCCGCAGGGCATCGTTCAACGTTGATGAAACGCCCGAACTATCAGCGTCGGACTGAACTGCCACTGAGCTTGTTTCCGCCGTAGATGGCTGCGAGATACCCCCGGTTTGCAGTTGTGATGGTTGACTGATAGGAGCAATCGGCTTGGGACCGCCATCGCCCTTATCCAGGAACATTGTTCCCCCGGAAGCCGATTCCTCAGCTAATACGGGAACAGGTTGTTCATCTGCGGGTACTTCTATGGCGATGGTTTCCTGCTGCGGTGGTAAGGCAGGCGCGGTTGTTTCAGGAATCGCTTCGACCGGGAGCAACGGCGCGGGCGGAACAGCCGGCTCGATAGCAGTGTCAAAAAATGAGCGCGCGGGACCCGCCGGAATGCTGTCGGGTACGTGACTTCGCAGCAGGGCTGCAATGTCCATCGGGACTTTCTCCGAAAACTGCGCCACAAACTTATCGTAATGCTCGAGTTCATGACCGCGCTGGGTCAGGGCCTCATCCAGATAACCCAAGGCCTGATTGACATAGACAAAGGGTTTTCCATTCATCCGCTGCATTATATGCTTCGGAACAAACTGGTTTATCTTGGTGTAGCGGGTGATCTGCTTGATGGCATCAGCGGTGAGCGTAAACTCCGGCTGAGCCCGCAGAATCTCATCAAAATAAGCCCGGGGATCAAAAATCATGATGATTGTCCGGCGGGTCGCATCCGCCAGCAGGGGCTCAAAATGTTCCCGACGGACACAAATATGCTGCGATACCACGTTCATGAAATTTTGCAGAGCCTCCTCGACTTCCGGGTTGGTAAAGTCGAAGTAATGACTGCGAAATTTCTCGGCGTCGGCCCGCCATTTTTCCGCCAAAGTATTGATGACGAACAGATTAATCTGACTAATGGGAGTTATTGACAGAATCTGCGGCCCGTTGATGGTTGAGTGCTGATGGTAAAAATCAGCGGCAATCCGGCGGGCGTAAGACCTGCTGTAATCAGTAAGGGCATTCGCATTAAACTTGTTCGACATCGGGAAAAGCCTTTGTTTTGTAAATATATCGTTTTCGGCAACAAACCGCTTTGGGGGCGTAAGTAAAATTAAAAAAGCGGCCTGAATCGGGAATCAAGCCAACAACCGGGCGGCTGGTAATCTTGTTTAACCGGCTTCTGAAGACCGACACCTGATGTTTATTGAACCCACCCGACGGCGCGAACCGCCCCACCTCCGCACTGGCTGGATTGAGGTAATCTGCGGCTCGATGTTCTCCGGCAAAACCGAAGAGCTTATCCGACGCCTGACCCGCGCCCGGATCGCCAAGCTTAACGTCCGCATTTTCAAACCGGCACTCGACACTCGCTACCACGAAGAAAATATCGTTTCGCATAACGCGTTAACTATCCAGTCGATTCCTGTGCAAACAGCGGGCCAGATTCTTTCATTTGCCGGCGACTGCGACGTAGTTGGTATTGATGAAGCGCAGTTTTTCGACAAAGAAATCATAGATGTCTGCACAACGCTGGCCAATCAGGGGCAGCGGGTCATCATTGCCGGTCTGGATATGGACTTTGCCGGTCAGCCTTTCGGCTGTATGCCGCAGTTGACAGCCATCGCTGAATATGTAACGAAAGTTCACGCCATCTGTGTTATCTGTGGCGATATTGCTCAATATTCCTACCGACTGGTCCCGTCGCAGGAACGGGTTCTCCTGGGCGAAACCGATAGCTACGAAGCCCGCTGCCGACGTTGCTTTAACCTCGGTGACGAAGCCGGCCGCAAAGAATGGGTTTATGAAGATGAACAGCAGTAAACAGCATACGGCGGACAGTTGGCGATCGATTGCCCAACTCATTACTGCCTGTTTTCTGTTTATTGCTTACGGCCTGCTGCCCAGGGCTTACGGCCAGATTAACACCTGGCGTTCGCACGTTAGCTACCGGTCGGGTCAGTCGGTAGCGGTTGCCGGAAACAACGTTTATGCCGCCACGCAGAATGGCTTCTTTTACGTCGATAAAAGCACCAATGAAACGGTTAAGCTTTCGAAAGACGACGGCCTGAGCGATGTAGGTATTAGTCGGTTGCTATACCTGACGGATCAGAATCGGCTGCTGCTGGCGTACAGGAATGGTAATCTGGACTTTCTGACCCTTACGGCTAACGGTCAGCCCGATGGCGTTAAAAACCTCAGCACCATCGTTACAGCTACCAACCTGCCAGCCTCAGTCTCCCGAACTGTTAATCACCTGAACCGGATTGGCAATAACGTTTATCTGAGCACCGATTTCGGACTGGTTGTGCTGGATGTTCTCAAAGACGAAATTCGGGATACATTCTTCAGCCGACGAACTGACAATGGCTCGCCCCTGCCGATATTCCAGACGGCCGCCACAACCGACAGCCTTTATGCCCTGACCTTCCCTACTACAATTGGTGGATACAGAAACAATTTGCAGGCAATACGGCTGCTAGCAAACATTAACATCGCTGATCCGGCCAACTGGCGATCAATTACGTTACCCGGCGCAACAAATACGGCACCTGGGGCCTTCCTTACCAGCCTTCTTGTTGTGCAGAATCGGTTGCTGGCGTCAGCGCCTGGACAAGGTATATTCGAACGCCAGAATAACAACTGGGTTTTAACTCAGCCCTTAAATAACCAGATTGTACAACTGTTTCGGTCGGGCAACAATGTAGTCGTGGCAACGGAGAAAGCCATTACATTGCCCGGTTCGGGAACATTTACCGGCTCGCTGCTGACCGATCCACGCGAGGTAGAAGCCGATGGAAATCGCGTGTGGGTTGCAGATGCGCAATCGGGTTTGCTGGTGGGAAATGCGGGTACTTTCGAGCGAATTGTACCAGATGGTCCTACGCGCGATCAGTTTGCACGCCTGTATACGTACCCGCAGACGCTTGTTGCTCTGCCGAATGGCCCGATGGATGTTACGTCGATGGTTGCCAACCAACCGTCAGCGGAACTACTATCGGTGCCTGATAATCGCTGGACGAGCATCGTAACGACAGGCGGAGGCTTCAACGCAGCCGCTTATTTATCTGCTGAGCAGACCCTTTATCTGGGAAGCAGGAGCGGTGGCCTGTGGCGTCAGGCAAATGGCCAATCCCCCGTCGCCGTTACACTTCCGGCCACAATCAGCCCGTTCATCAGCAATCTGGCAGCGGATTTCAATGGTAACCTGTGGATTACCACGAGCGACAACACCCGGCAGGCGAATCTGCACGTCCGGCGCCCTGACGGCACGTTCCAGTCGTTTCCAGCCGTCAGTCAGACGAATATTCAGCAGATTGAGCCCGACGATACTGGTTTTCTGTGGCTCCGGCTTGAGTTAGGCCGGGGCCTGCTGGTTTTTGATCCACAAACCAACCGCAGCCGTTTTCTATCGACCGAACGCGGACAGGGTGGGTTGCTGAGCAATACTGTCCGGGCAATGGTGAAAGACCGCACGGGCGCAATCTGGGTCGGCACAGACCTGGGTCCAACGGTATTCGACTACCCGGCCGGCGCATTCGATGCATCCATTGACGCTCAGCCGCCCCTGATCAACCGGCGTCGTTTGCTGGCGAATGAGTTGATTACCAGCCTGGCCGTGGATGGTGGTAACCGGAAGTGGATTGGTACCCAGAACGCCCTCTATTACGTGGCCCCGGACGGCTCTCAATTGCTGAATACGTTTACGGTCGACAACAGTCCGTTACCCAATAATCTGATTCAGGCGCTTGCCATTGAGCCAGTCAGCGGGGAGGTCTTTATACAGACGCCTAATGGTCTGGTTTCATACCGTGGTCCGGCCACCGAACCCGCTTTGTCACTTAGCGGCCTGACGATCTTCCCAAACCCCGTACGGCCAGATTTTTCGGGCGTCGTCGGCATTAATGGCCTGACCGGGAATGCAACCGTGAAAATTCTGGACGCGGGTGGCCAACTGGTCTACGAAACCCGGTCGCAGGGCGGCACGGCCACCTGGAATCTGCAGGACTACCGCGGACGTTCGGCTCAGACGGGCATCTATCTGGTCGTTGTCGTAGCGGCTGACGGCACGACAGGTCTGGCCGGGAAACTGGCCGTGGTGCGTTAACAAAGCCAGGTATTTACGGTTTCGATGTAAAGAAACCCGTATGCGGCAATTGCACGTATATTGGATTTGTAAATTCTCCATTATTCATGCTACTAGACGCTCAACAACCTGGCGCTTTGCAGGACTACCTTCGCCGACGTGGCTGGCTCGACACCAACGAAACTATTACGGATATCGAAAAACCCGGCGAGGGTAATATGAATTATACACTCCGCATTCGGACAGCCACCCGCACGTTGATCGTAAAACAGTCGCGGGAATACGTCGAAAAATACCCTTCCATTCCGGCGCCTGCTAACCGGGCTGTTACGGAAGGCAAATTCTACCGAAAAATGCGGAATGTCCCGATGCTGGCCGAACGGATGCCGTTGCTGTTCGGTATGGACGAGGAGCATAATGTTCTGATTCTGCAGGATCTGGGGGACGCCAGTGATTATACTTTTTTGTATCAACCCTGCCGGATGCTCAGCGAAGACGACGCCAGGCTACTGGCCGATTATCTTACGGATCTGCATGCTCAGTTTCTATCGGACGGACCTAATCCGGATTTTGCCAACCGTGAAATGCGGACCCTGAACCACGAACATATTTTTCATTACCCATTTTTACTCGACAATGGCTTCGACCTGAATACTGTTCAACCGGGTTTACAAACGTTAGCGGCCCCTTATAAAGGAGATGCGGAGCTGAAACGAACCGCCCGGAAACTCGGCGAATTGTACTTGTCTGACGGTCGAACACTTCTGCATGGCGATTATTATCCCGGCAGCTGGCTGCAAACGTCAACAGGCACAAAGGTTATTGATCCTGAATTTTGCTTTTATGGACCGGCCGAGTTCGATCTGGGCGTAATGATGGCCCACCTGATGATGGCGGAACAGCCGCCCACGATTCTCAACGCCGTTTTAACCGCTTATAAAGGCCCTGCCGGCTTCGACGACATTTTGCGGCAACGCTTTACGGGCATTGAAATCATGCGCCGGCTGATTGGTCTGGCGCAACTGCCACTCAGCCTCTCGCTCGACAAAAAACGGGATTTGCTCGACGAGGCTCACTCCTTACTGCATTAATATACAGGTGCACGACCACGCCTTCTTTATCAGTTTACTCTGTTCTCATGAATGCTCCCAACTCTAACCAAATGCCTTCTAAACCCCGCCGGGTCTGGCTCGATACGGATATTATGATCGGGATGAAAGACCAAACGCCCCGCGAAGTAGACGACGCTATTGCGCTTATTATGGCACTTGAGCACCCGGATAAAATTGAACTTGTGGGCATAAGCACCATTACGTACGCGGATTACAGTTATGCAGTAACGCACAAAATTCTAGACTGGTACAACAAAACAGGCCGTACGATTCCGGTGTATCGCGGTTCCGACACGGCCAGGGACGTAGGCACGGAAAACGACGCAACGCGGGCGATGGCCGAAGCCTTACGTCAGGAGAAACTACCGATACTGGCCATTGGCCCTGTTACAAACGTAGCGACTGTTGTCAAAAATCACCCTGAACTAATTCTGCAGATTGAGGAAGTGGTGGTTTGCGCCGGCCGTACCGAGGGCCTACCGTTTAAGCCGGGTCTGGAGCAGCAAACCGTTGGCGATTACAATTTTGAAATGGACCCTAAGTCCTTTCGGATTCTCTTCGATGCGGGTGTGAAGGTTGTTTTATCAGGCTATGAATGCAGTGTCTATATGTTTCTGGGGAAAACCGATATTGACTTTCTCAATAATACCAACGAGTCAGATAAATGGGTTTATGAGCAAGTACGGGCCTGGCAACAGTTCAATGAAACACTTTTTGGCGTAGATGGCTTCGTTCCGTGGGACACGACCCCGCTGGGTTTCCTGATTTACCCGGAGTATTTCAAATATCATCACGACATTCCGGTTAAGATTAATACCCGGACCAATGACGCCGACGCCAGTGGCGATAAACCGTATCTGGAGGTCTCTTACGAATATAAAGACACAAACTGGCGGGCAACCTACGCCTATAAAACCTTACCCGGCTACGAAGAACTGGTCATTGAAGCATTGAAGCAGGGATCTGGAAAGCAATAAGCTCTATCGGCCTCCGCCTTTTGAATCGTCGTTGCTGATTTTTTTGCTTTGCTTACCGCCCGTGCTCATCTGCCCAAATTTGTAGCTGAACGTCAGCCGGACTGATGGGTTGACGAAAAACGACGTGTTCTGCGCCGTAAACGAGGGAGCGGACTGATCGCTAGTAATCCGAATGGCGCGGTTAAATGGGTTATTAACCGCCAGGGTCAGGCTGCCGTTTTTAGCCCAGAACTCGCGCTTAGCCGACAGGGCGTAATAGTACCAGCCGGAGTTTTGGCTTTGCAGCGATATCCACCCTGAGCCCACGTAGCCATTCCCCTGTAGGGTTACGTCCTTCGGCAGCTTGTAGGTTATATTCGTGTTTGTACTCCATACCCATCCCGAATTTCGCTGGTTTAGGCTGGGGCTGTACAGATTTACGTAGGTCATGTCCGTGCCGAGCGAAATATTCAGGCTTTTGCTCGGCTGAACGGTACCGTTAAGATTAGCGCCGTAACTGGCGTTACATCCAATGTTCTGCGGGGCAGCCACCGAAATGCCCTGCTGATCGACCGTTGCCAGCCACTCGATAGCGTTGTTGGTTTGCCGTCAGAACAGGGCCGCGTTGAGCGACGCCCCATCTTTACTAATCGTACTATACGACAATTCGGTAGCATGGGTCAGCTCAGGATTTAGATACGGATTATCCGTCTGGACGTTCTTAGGATCACTGAAGTTTCGGTAGGGGTTCAAATACCAGATTAATGGACGCGAAATTCGTTGCGTATAGCTAACCTCCTAAATGGCAGATGGCAATATTTCTGCTCTCATAGCCAACGCGCTTACGTATGATATGTAGATGCAGGAATACTGGCGCGAGTTGCGTAACTAAACCGCATTTTATGAAGTTATTTCCTGAGCGGCTCTGCTCTGTCTTAGCTTTCAGAAAGGCATTTGATGAATCAGTCTGTTTTACCTAATTTTGACCGATTTTTCCGGTTCAGGCGGCCATAAGTCAGGTCTGCCATATCGGAAACAAAACGAAACTAACGCACTCAGCATGAGAGAGATACAGTTCCGCGAAGCCCTACGGGAGGCCATGTCGGAAGAAATGCGCCGGGACCCGCTGGTTTATCTGATGGGCGAAGAAGTCGCCGAATACAACGGAGCCTACAAAGTCAGTCAGGGTATGCTGGACGAATTTGGCCCAGAGCGCGTGATTGATACGCCTATTGCCGAGCTGGGTTTTGCGGGCATTGGTGTAGGATCGGCTATGAACGGTCTGCGGCCAATTATCGAGTTCATGACCTTCAACTTTTCGCTCGTGGCGATTGACCAGGTTATCAACTCGGCGGCTAAAGTGATGTCCATGTCCGGTGGGCAATACTCATGTCCCATTGTATTTCGCGGTCCAACGGGTAACGCCGGGATGCTGTCGAGCCAACACTCGCAGAACTTTGAAAACTGGTTTGCCAATACGTCGGGACTGAAGGTCGTTGTGCCGTCAAATCCTTATGACGCCAAGGGCCTGCTGAAAACCTGTATCCGCGACAACGACCCGGTTATTTTCATGGAATCGGAGTTGATGTATGGCGATAAAGGCCAGGTTCCGGAAGAAGAATACCTCATTCCGATTGGACAGGCTAAAGTCGTGCGGGAAGGTAACGATGTAACAATCGTATCCTTTGGTAAGATCATGAAAGTAGCCCTGGCCGCGGCTGACGAACTGGCTAAAAACGGCGTTTCGGCTGAAGTCATTGACCTGCGTTCGGTTCGTCCGATTGATTATCCAACCGTAATCAACTCAGTGAAAAAGACCAATCGCTGCGTAGTTGTTGAAGAAGCCTGGCCATTGGCGGCTATTTCCTCAGAGCTTACCTACAACATTCAACGGAACGCCTTCGATTACCTGGATGCGCCGGTTGTCCGGGTAAACAGCATGGATCTGCCGTTGCCTTACGCCCCTACCCTTATTGAAGCCATCCTGCCGAATGTCAAGCGTACGCTACAAGCTGTTGAAACGGTAATGTATAAAAAGTAATCGTTTTTCATCTTGGCAAAAAGCACCAACCTAATACGTTGGTGCTTTTTTATGGCCACAAAAAAAGCCCGGCCGGGATACGGGCGGGCTGTCATTGACACAACTGATATTAAAACGCCTTAGCCGACTATTTAGTTTAGGGCTTGAAAAATAGATGAATAGTTTTCCTTATTATTGTTATCTATGAAAGAATTACCTAAAACAGCGCAAAAATCAGCCCGAATACGCCTGACAGGGCGAGTTATCTATGAGGTTTCCATCCAGCATGTGGGTTCACTGAACGCACTTCGTCAGCGGGAACCGACAATTATCTTTTTTTCAAATCTACGTAAAGCCGTAGATGCGATTACCGCTGAACTGGCACTTAACAACTGGCCGCCGAAAGTGAATTATACCGCCGTTTACCGGGGGGTTAAATTACGGGATTTTTATAGCTGCGATTTTGAAGTGGCAGGTGCCCGGGTATTCCGAATCAAGGTTGTGCCACGGGTACTCAACCCGGCTTTACCCAAATTAGGCGTAGATGAAAACCCGGTTCATTAAATTTTCTTATGTAGGCGAGTTCTCTAACAAACTGCTCAGAGCGCCTGGGATAGCTCTCTTATAATCATATAGGATGCAACCACTAACACAAACCAGCCAAATCCCTGTTTCAGCCGGTCGGGAGCCACAAACCGGGCCAGATAGATACCCAGGAATATGCCCACAATCGATAAGCCTGTAAACGGCAGGATAAATCTCCAGTTCAAGGTAGTGTGTTGAACATCCCCAAGAAACCCGACGAACGAGTTAGCAGCAATAATGAGTACTGATGTAGCCACAGCCCGATGAATGGGCAGGCCAGCCAGTAGAACTAGCATTGGCACAATCAAAAAGCCTCCTCCCGCTCCAATTGTCCCCGTCAGTAAGCCAACAGCAAGCCCATCCAGAGCAAGGGTACCGTAGCGCGGTTGTCCATCAGCTGCTTCGCCCCGCTCCGGCTCATCGCTGCGAATCATAGCACGGGCAGCCAGAATCATAACAATGGCAAAGAAGTAAAGAATGGCGTTGCTTTTCGGCAGCACAAACTGCTCAAACTGGAACAGAGGATCGGGTAGCGCAGGAACCAGAAACCGCCGACTCAGATATACTGATATAAACGACGGGAGCGCAAATGCCAGCGTGACGCGTAAATCAACGCGTTTACGATATAGATGATTGATAGAACCGACTAGTGAGGTTACGCCAACGACAAACAAAGAATACGTTGTCGCCAACACCGTAGGAATGCCGAATACATAAACAAAAATGGGAACCGTCAGAATGGAACCTCCCCCACCGGCCAGCCCAATTACCAAACCAACTACAATGGCTGACGCATACCCAAATAATTCCTCTGTACTCATACAAGACAAAACTACGGGAACCTCCCTATATGTTCACTGGTGTAAAAACAAGATACCCCCGGCAGGCCTGCCGGGGGTATCTGTTGAACTTGACACTACAGAAAACCTTACGGCTCCAGTTTGTTGAGGTTACTGTTTTTCCGGCTATAGGTAAAGTAAACAACCAAACCTATAATGCCCCAGACCAGGAACGTAATCTTAGTATCTGTACGCAGATTCCACATCAGATAAAGGTTCGCCAAAATACCCAGGGTTGCAATCAGCGGCAGAGCAGGCGTACGATAGGGTCGCTCCAAGTTAGGCTCCCGCACACGTAGCAGCCATACGGCTCCGCAAATCATGGCAAAGGCAAAAAGCGTTCCTGAGCTGGTTAACTGCGAAACCTTATCGATAGGCGTAACGGCGGCTACAATAGAAACAGTTGCGCCGACAAAAATGGTACTCTTCCAGGGCGTTTTGAACTTTGGATGAATCGACGCGAATAAATTTCGCGGTAGCAGTCCGTCTTTAGCCATTCCCAGGAATATCCGGGTCTGACCAAGCATCATCACCAGCATAACCGACGTTAATCCGGCAATGGCAGCAATGGTAATTAGATAGACCGACCAGGTGAGTCCAACATCCGAGAAAGCCTGGGCTACGGGCGCTTTCAGATCCAGTTTGTTGTAAGGCACCATACCCGTCAGTACAAGCGAAACCAGAATGTAAAGCACGGTGCAGATCACCAGCGACGCAATGATGGCGAAGGGAACGTCTTTCTTTGGGTTGATCGCTTCGCCGGCCTGAGTCGATACGGCATCAAAGCCAATATAAGCAAAGAAAACGATACCAGCGGCTGTCACGATACCGTCGAACCCGAAGTGGGTTTGACCCGTGTTGTCAACGACCGGAGCAGGAATGAACGGTGTCCAGTTAGCCACATCAATATAAAAAGAGCCGGCGATAACCACGAAAATAACCGTTGCTACTTTAACGATTACAATCAGATTATTGGTGCTGGCTGCTTCCTTAATGCCTTTCACCAGGATATACGTTACGACCCATACGATGAGTAGAGCGGGCAGGTTGATGGCAAACGTAAAATCAGGTATCGTTTGTCCGGCGGCTCGTAATGCTTCTGCTTTTTCCTGTGCAGTTACCGGATCGTTCATCAACCAGAGCGGTGGTTCAATATGGAACAGGTGCAGAAACTTTTCGAAGTAGCCCGACCAGCTTACGGCTACTGTCGTGGCCCCCATCATGTATTCCAGAATGAGGTTCCAGCCAATCAGCCAGGCAAATAACTCACCCACTGTACCATAGGAATAAGCGTACGCAGAGCCTTCAACCGGAAGAATTGAAGCGAATTCGGCATAACACAAGGCCGCGAATGTGCAGGCAATACCGGCAATTACAAAGGCCAGGGCTAAGGCTGGCCCCGCCCATTCGTTGGCGGCAATACCCGTAAGTACAAAAATACCCCCGCCGATAACGGCTCCAATACCCAGTGAGGTTAGGCCCCAGCGCGTCAGAACACGTTTCAGTTCACTTTTTTGTACGTCTGCCGCATAAGCCGATAATGGCTTTTTACGCATTACACTGGTATCGACAGGTTTTCGTGTTGTTTCCATGCAGGAAAATACAGTTTGGTGATAGAGTCCTTCGGAAAAATAATCTTAGGCAAATTACCTTGAAAGATACGAATTATAACGACCGGATGATGAAAAGAGTGAAAGAGTGAATGCCTTACAGGCCTCTTTCACTCTTTCACTCTTTTAGCGTCTTTCGTTTATGACTGCGATGGCCGGATTAATGGAGTCTTTGGCTTCTTTTCTTTCTTGGCCGTAAACTCTTCTGGTGTGGCTGGCGCTGCGCTGGTAAAATCAGTCGGTACAGCGTCGAACCCGGTTTTCTTTTCAACCGGTCCGGCGGGCGTATCGTCTTTCTCCTGATCGCGGCTCAACGAGTCAACCACAATTGGCGTAGCCACGAATAAAGACGAGTACGTACCGACGATAACCCCGATCAGCATAGCGAACGAAAAGCCCCGGATAGTTTCGCCCCCGAAGATAAACAGCACTAACAGAACCAGAATCGTCGAGAAACCGGTCACGGCCGTGCGGCTCAGCGTACTGTTCAGCGCGTTGTTAATGATCGTTGGAATGGTCTCTTTCTTGCCGCGGTTCTCGTTCAGGTACTCACGTACCCGGTCAAAGACCACGACCGTATCGTTCATGGAGTAACCCATAATCGTGAGCAGAGCTCCCACAAACGCCTGGTCAACGTCCAGCGAGAAGGGCAGCAAACCGTTGAAGATAGAGAAAATAGCCAGGATGATCAGAACGTCGTGGAACATAGCCACAACTGCACCGTAGCCGAATGCCAGCCGCTTAAACCGAATCAGAATATACACAAACACGACGGCTACCGCCAGCAGGATTGACCACAACGCCGACGTCAGAATATCGTAAGCGATGGTTGGCCCCACCTTCTGCGAACTTTCGATTCGGGCCGGATTGCCCTGCAGATTCGACAGTCCTTTGTAGATAGCCGCTTCAGCACGTTTATCAGCCCCCTGCGAGTTATCGTCAATTAGAAAGGGCGTCGTAATTTTCACCTGGTTAGCGCCAATACCTGTTCCACCGTAGGTTTTTACTTCCGGTGAAGAGCCCAATACGTTCTCCAGTGAGTTCCGAACCTCCTCCGTGCTAACCGACTTCTCGAAACGCACGACGTACGAGCGACCTCCTTTGAAGTCAACGCCCAGTCCAAATCCCTTGAAAATAACCGAGATGATACCGGCCGCGATAATAACCGACGACACCGTATAGTACAGCTTCCGGCGGGAGACAAAATCGAAATTCGAATCAGCGAACAGGTTTTTCGCCCACGACGACGAGAAGGTTAGCGTCTTTCCATTCCGGATATAATATTCCAGCAGCAGACGGGTAATGAAGATGGCCGCGAACAACGACGTCAGAATACCGATGATCAGCGTCGTAGCAAAGCCCAGAATCAGACCCGTACCGAACATAAACAGAACGATACCAGTCAGGAAGGTCGTTACGTTCGAGTCGATGATCGACGAAAGCGCGTTCTTGAAGCCATCTGTTACGGCCTGTTTAAAGCCTTTACCTAAAGCCAGTTCCTCTTTGATCCGTTCGAAGATCAGTACGTTCGCGTCAACGGCCATACCGATCGACAGAACGATACCGGCAATACCCGGCATGGTCAGCACCGCGCCCAGCGAGGCCATTACGCCCAGCAGAAAGAACAGGTTGACGAACAGGGCCAGGTCAGCAATCAGACCCGCGCGATTGTAGTAGAATACCACAAACGCCAGAACCAGCAGAATACCAATCACCGACGACAGAACGCCCGCACTGACGGCTTCCGAACCCAGGGTTGCACCAACAACGCTCTCCTCCACGATATTGGTCGGCGCAGGCAGCTTACCGGCTTTCAGCACGTTGGCCATGTCTTTCGTCTCTTCGACGGTGAAGTTGCCCGAGATGCTCGAACGACCGTTCGGAATTTCATTCTGTACGTTCGGCGCGGTATACACCAGGTTGTCGAGCAGGATGGCCACCGGGCGACCAACGTTGGCAGCCGTCAGGTTCTTCCACTTACGGGCCCCTTCGGCGTTCATGTTCATCGTTACCTCCGGCCGTCCGCGATCATCGTAATCGTTAGATGCATCCGTGATTACTTCGCCTTCGAGGGGGGCACGACCACCGGGTTTCTTCAGGAAATAAAGTGGCAGAATTTCTTTGCCATCCGTTGCTTTAAACGTCTTGCGATCCCAGGCGAATACCGCATCAGCCGGGAACAGGCTCCGTACTTCCGGTGCGCTCAATACGTCGTTTGCACGAGCCGTGTCTTTCAAATACACACCCAGTTGATCCTGACCCAGTGGCAAAAACAGTTGAGTCAGCGCTGTACCCTGGGCGCTGGCAGCGGTTGTGTCATTACCTGAAGTTGAATCTTTCTTAGCGCCCTGCGCCAGTTGCGATTCCAGGCTGTTGCCTTTCGTAGCCGAACCCGTAGCAGGAGCGGTCGTAGTGGTTTTCAGCGCGGCTTTGCGGGCAGCTTCCTGACTAAGCAGGTAAGCCCCCATGCCCTCGATGGCCGGGGCCAGTTCGTTCAGGCGATATACTTCGGTGAACTCAAGTTTAGCAGCACCCGTCAGCAGACGACGTACCCGCTCGGGGTTTTCAACGCCCGGCAGTTCGATCTGAATACGGCCCGAACCCGGCAGACGCTGAATGTTTGGGTTAGCTACCCCGAATTTGTCGACGCGAGCCTGAATGATCTGGTAAGCGCGCGTAATAGCGCCTTCAACTTCCGAGTTCAGCATCTTCCGGACTTCGGTATCCGTTGACTGGAAATTGATTTTGCTGCGGTTAGCGCTGGTCGCGAATATGCTCGCCAGTTTAGTATCGGGTGCCAGCTTTTTGAAATTGTCGGCAAACAGGTCAACGAAGTTGGTGTTGCTTGTTTTCTTATCTTCGGCCGCCTGTTTCAGCGCCTGATTAAACTTGGGGTCGCGGTTATTGCCCGACAGACCCCGCAGAATATCGGCGGGAGAGACCTCCAATACAACGTGCATACCACCCTGCAGATCAAGACCTAAGCCTAACTCGCGCTCGCTTACTTCCTGGAGAGTGCTCCCCAAAAAGACCGGTTCCTTCCAGAGCGAGTCGAGGTAATGTTGCTTTTTAGCAGGGTCAACCTGCCCCTGCTTGTTTGTAGCGTAAGCCTCTGCATCAGCCTTGATGCTGCGCGAGACGAACGTGAACGACAGGAAATAAATACAGATAACTGTAAGTACCCCCGTCAGAATGAGAATCCCTGTTCGGTTTTGCATTAGGATATAGCCAGGACGCGCTGTCCGGCCGGATTATAAATTGAGAAAATGAGATGAAAGAAATGACAGTGTCGCCAGCTGGCAGGATTACCAGCCCGGCTGCGCGTGATCAGGGCGCATTAGGTGCGATGACATGCCCGAAAACATGCCGGAAGTACGAAAAGAAATAATGCGGAAGGGTAAAATGCCGATGGAGCGGAGTGCTGATCAGCAACAGGATTACGAGCGTCGGGGCGGGGAGCAGAAAGGCCGTCTGGGTTCCTCCGTCGAGTGTAACGACAGGCGTAACGACCGCTTCAAACTGGGCCGCGCTCAGTTGGGCATCGTCCGAATGGGAGTCGGTTGATTTACCCGATTTGCTATGCTCGGCCGTAACATCGGCCCGAACCGCTTTTTTAGTCAATGACGCCTGTTGAGCCAGCCCACCCTGTCCCCAGACGGCTGTAAACAGCAGTAGGGATGCCAGCAGCAGACTCGAAAGACGTTGTATGACACGCGGTTGCTTCATATTTTTCCTAAGCGGGAAACAAATTTCGCCCCATTTCAGGAGTTTTGCAAGTTGTTTCGGCAATGATTACCGGATTAACCAAATTTTTAATGGTCAGCATTCCTGATAACTCGTGCCTGTAAATCAGGTTTACCCACTAATCTCGCCAGAAAATAATCCGTTACCTTGCACTTATGAACTTACACGAATTTATCCGGTTAGCCCTGGCCGAAGACGTCGGTGATGGCGACCATACTTCTCTGTCTACTATTCCGGCTGATGCCCGAAAACAGGCCCGGCTACTGGTGAAAGAAGCCGGTATTCTGGCGGGTGTGGAAGTAGCGCAGGCTGTTTTCGCCGAAGTTGACCCAGCGCTCAACGTAAACGTGCAGCTCCAGGATGGAGCCCGTATCAAACCTGGTGATGTCGTACTGACCGTTAGCGGTAATGCCCGTAACATCCTGACGGCTGAGCGATTGGTTTTGAACTGTATGCAGCGTATGAGCGGTATCGCTACTCATACCCGCGAACTGGTTCATCTGCTTGAGGGCACGCGGGCTAAGCTATTGGATACCCGCAAAACCACGCCCAACTTCCGGATATGCGAGAAAATGGCAACCAGAATTGGGGGTGCCATCAATCACCGATTCGGCCTGTACGATATGATTCTGATCAAGGATAACCACGTCGATTATGCCGGGGGTATTGAAGCCGCCATTACGAAAGCTGTTACGTACCTGCGCGAAACGGGTCGATCGCTACGTATCGAGGTTGAAACCCGTAACCGGGCCGAAGTCGAAGAAGTACTGCGCGTAGGTCAGGTTGACGTTATTCTGTTAGATAACTTTTCGCCCGATGGCATCCGCGAAATGGTGCGGCTGATTAACGGGCGGTTCATCACCGAGGCCTCGGGCGGAATTGATGAAACAAACTTGAGGGCTTATGCCGAAACAGGTGTGGATTACATTTCATCAGGCGCGCTGACGCATCAGATCAAAAGCCTGGACCTGAGCCTTAAAGCGTACTGATAGATTATTGCTCCTGTTGAACAACGGAAGCCAGACCTAATGGCCTGGCTTCCGTTACTTTTACGTTATACTACTTGCCTGATTCGGCTTTCTTTTCCGGCATTAGCACGAGCCGGATGAAGTTATTTCCGAAGTACTTGTTGGCGGCTGACTGGGTACTCTCTACAGTCACCTGTTTTAACAGTTCATCCTCGCGCAAAATTTCGGTTGGGTTGTCGCCGTTATAATACTGACTTTGCAGATAACCCAGCCAGAACTGGTTATCCTTAAGCTGTAGCTCGGTTTCACGGCGGGTTTCGGCTTTAAACTTGGCAATGTCGGCTGGCGCAGCTCCTTTTTGTTTCAGATCGTTGATCAGCTCCTGCGTTTTGGCGATGAGTTTCTCCACGTTCTCGGGTGCGCAGCCAAAGCCAATCCGAAACGTATAGCGCGGCACCGGATACTTGCTATACGAACCATTAACACTGACGCCGTAAACTCCACTTTCTTCTTCGCGCAGTTTCTCGATCAGCTTTATCTCCAGCACCTCGGCCAGCGCGTCAATCTGCGTTGTGGCTTCGGGCGACCACGTCATATCGCCACTAAATACCAACTGCACCGTCGCCTTAGGGTCAAGCCCCCGATAAACGGTCTTGCTAATCTGCCCGGTGGGCGTTCGAATACCAAGATCGTTGAATTTTTCGGTCTTGCCGGTTGTCGGCAAACCGCCCAGATACTTTTCCACTAAAGACTTCAACTGCTCTTCTTTGAAGTTACCAACGAAGAAGAATGTAAAGTCACTGGCATTGGCAAAGCGCTCTTTATAGATAGCCAGTGCCCGGTCGAGATCGATCTTGTCCAAATCAGCCGGTTTCAGGGGCTGCCGACGCGGGTTATTGTTGCCGAGTGTTACCGCCACCGTATCCTGAAAGACCCGCTGGGGCGTGGGAGTGTTGATCTGGTTCTGCAACGCGCTACGCTGGTTCGACAGAAACCCGGCCACCACGTCGGCATCTTTACGCGGCTGGGTAAAGTAGCTATACAGGAGTTGCATGGCCGTTTCCAGATCTCTGGGTGTTGTGCTGCCGTTAACTCCCTCACTCAGTTCACCGACGTACGGATAAACGTTCACTTGTTTGCCCGACAGGAATTTCCCCAACTGAATCTGGTTGTAAGCTCCCGTACCGCCCAATGACATCAGCGTCGATGAAAACCGCGCCGATTGAAAGTCCTTCAGATCATAGAGCGAGGTACCGCCCTGGCTGGTAGCCCCGAACAGAATCTGATCATTTTTAAAATTGGTTGGCTTCAGAATCACCCGAACGCCGTTGCGGAGCGTCCACTCGGTTACGCCGATTTCCTTGATTTCGCGTTCGTTGGCCACGGGCGAGGGCGTAGGCGGAGTCGGTACTAAAGGTGCGTCCAGCGTTTTATCCTCGTAGGCCGTAAGGTCCTTACCAGCGTTATCCACAAAACTAATGACCTGCTCAACCGTCGGTAGTTTAGCTTTGTCCTTCTCAGGCGCCATGATAATTACAGCCCGATTGTCGTTGTGAATAAACTGATCAACCAGGGCATTTACCTCCGCCAGTTTGATCCCGGCCTGCTCCTTTTTTAGAAAGTTATAATAAAACTCAATGCTGGTGTAGGGCTCTTTATCCGTAAAGTTCTGAACGTACTCGTTCACAAAGTTGGCCGAGCGGGTTTTGTCTCGTTCGTTATACGCTTGTTCGACGCCCGTAAAGAACTCCTGTTTGGCACGAGCCAGCTCGGTCTCGGTGAAGCCAAACTGTTTCACCCGCGCATTCTCATCCAGTACCGCCCGAATGGCCCGCTCTACGTTACCTTCCTTCGCTACAGCGATAGACGTAAAAGCGTCGAGGTTACCGATAAAATCGCTATAACTGCTGTAGCCGCCCAGAAACGGTGGATTGGCCTGCTGGGTCAACTCCTGAATCCGGTTGCCCAGCATCGTGTTAAACAAGCCGCGCTTGATGCTCTCCCGCAAATCGTTCAGCGTTTTTTCTTTGATTTCGGGGCGTTTATAAATCACCTGCACGACCGTGTTAGGCTGCTCCGGGTCGGTTACGATAACCACTTTGGTGTCTTTATGCGCCGGAATAGAGTATTCGGTGCGTGGCTTCGGGTTTTTCGGCATCGTAAGGCGACCAAATTTCTCCCGGATAATCGTTTCAACTTCGCCTGGATTGAAGTCCCCCACAGCAATTACGGCCATCAGGTCCGGGCGGTACCAGTCGTTATAAAATTGCCGCAGGGTTTCGGGTTTGAAGGTTGTCAGCACCTGCTCCGTACCGATAGGCAGCCGGCTGGCGTAACGCGAGTTGTTCAGCAGGACAGGGAAATATTGGTCGCGCATCCGCTGGCCAGCCCCGCGCCCCAGCCGACGTTCTTCCAGCACCACACCCCGCTCCTTTTCGATTTCGGCCGGGTCAAGGGTTGCGTTATGCGCCCAGTCTTCCAGAATCTGGAAAGCCTGCCGGAACACGTTGGCCGAATCGGTCGGAACGGGCAGCTGGTATACCGTTTCTTCAAAACCCGTATAGGCGTTCAGATCGGCGCCGAACCGCACACCGGACGATTGCAGGAAGTTGACCAGTTCGTTTTTAGGGTAATTTTTTGTGCCATTGAATTCCATGTGTTCCATGAAGTGCGCCAGCCCCTGCTGATCGTCGGTTTCCAGTACCGACCCGGCCCGGATAACCAGCCGCAGTTCGGCCCGATTTTTCGGTTCGCTGTTTTTCCGGATGTAGTACGTCAGCCCGTTAGGCAGCTTACCAACCTTCACGGCCGGATCGAGCGGAATGGGACTGTTCAGATTTACGGCTCCAGCCGGTGAAGCCGAGGGCCGGGGTGAAGCTTTTTTCGATTGATTTTTAACAGTCGGTTGCGCCAGCACCATAGACGTACTGAGCAGCACACTGAGCAAGAGCGGAAAACGTACCATTCGGTCGTTCGGATTGAATTAGGGTTCTGTCAATAGATTACAGCACCATAACACGGCGCCAGGGCGAAACGTTTACCGCTTCCAAAGCAGCAACACCCCGACAAGAATTGACGCCACAACGGATAGCCAGCAGATAACAATTACCCACCGCATAGGAATTTCCCAGACCCGCCCGTGCATCAGTCGGGTTTCATCATCGGCCTCAACTGCTCCGTAACGATTACGTTGGCAGAAGTCCGCCCAGTCCAGGTAATCAACAAAGCGAGCCAGACTATCCAGCGAGGCTGACGGTGGAATCGTTGACGACTGCCAAAACGCCTGCAATTCGTCGGTCGGAACCCGCTCCTGCGTATGCCGCCAGATCTGCTCGCTTAGCAGGGTAAAGTCCCGCTTTCGCCAGTGAAAAGACGACTCCCAGCGCAGCACATGCTCAATCTGGGCTTTCAGATCGTCCGTGTGTTTACTCACACCTTAATGATGATTTGCCGACGATACATAATCCACAGGATACCAAACCAGATCAGCACAAAGGTCAGCGCACCGGCCAGCGATGCGTTACGCGGATCGGTAAACGGGGGCGCAATGAAGGTTTGATACAGATAATCCTTCAAATTAAGAGTGGTGCCATACGCGCTATCGACTTTAATCAGGCTCATCATCCGCGGGATCAGGCCGGATAGAAAGAATACCGTAATGGCATTGACTCCAAACGCTACAAACGGCAACACACCTGTCCGAAATCGCTTTACGTCAATAAACCAATAACAGAGCGCCAGGCTAAGTATGGCGAGTCCACCCGCCAGAAGAACATACGAACTTGTCCAGAGCGCTTTGTTGATTGGGAAGAATCCATCCCAGATCAGACCAGCCAGCGTTAGCAAACATCCGGCCGCAAAGAGCCCCGCAACCTTCTCTGCAGCCGGGCGCTCAGAGCGCAGCCATGTGCCTACCAGCAGGCCCAGCAAACCCGTTCCAATAGCAGGCAACGTACTAAGAATGCCTTCCGGGTCCCAGACCCTGGCCGGTTTGTAAACATGAGCCGGTGTCAGCAGAGTACGATCCAGCCAGGCGGCCAGGTTTGTTTCGGGCTCCAGGTTCGCATACCCAATCCCCGGTACCGGAACCTGCGTCATTAGCAGCCAATAAGTCAGCAACAGCCCGCCTAAAAGATACAGTTGTTGGCGCGGAGTAGTTTTCAGGAAGATCAGCGAACAGGCCAGATAGACTAAAGCAATCCGCTGTAATACGCCCGGAATCCGTACCGTCGAAAGGTCAAATCGGGGGAAAAAATTCAGAAACAGGCCCAGCAGAAACAGCGTCAGACTGCGCTTTGCGATTTTCTTAACCAGTGTCCATCCGCCGGGCTCTCCCAGTCGACGCAACCTCATTGCAAACGTAATGGATACGCCGACAATGAACAGAAAAAACGGAAAAATCAGATCGGTGGGTGTCCAGCCGCTCCAGGCTGCGTGCTCCAGTGGCGCGTAAATATGGCTCCAGTCGCCGGGGTTGTTGACCAGAATCATGGCGGCTACGGTTATTCCGCGAAAAGCGTCGAGCGACAGCAGCCGTCCAGAACCAGGCGATTCAAGGGCGGAAGTTCTGGTAGAAACGAAGCTGGTTTGCATGATACATGTGTTGAGAGTAGCCGAAAGTTTACCCCAAAAACGGGCAAAACCAAGAAGCTATCGGAGCCGTTCAAACAAAACATCGCCAGGTTGTTGTTTATATAGTTGCTCAACTCATCTCACTACAATAACTATGAATATCCCTACTCCATTCTACCGCTTATTTCTGCTGGCGGTCGTGACCGTATCGGCCTGTTCGCGCAATCCAGTCACGGGTAAGCGCGAGGTAATCCTGATGTCGAAAGAACAGGAAGTTGCTCTGGGGCAGCAGTCGCATCCTGCCGTCGTGGCGACGATGGGCCTGTATCAGGATAAAAATTTAGAAAATTTTATTAACGAAAAGGGAAAGGCTATGGCCCGCATCTCGCACCGGCCCGATCTGCCTTACCAGTTTTACATCGTGGATTCGCCCGTTGTCAACGCCTTCGCCGTGCCGGGTGGTTACGTTTATTTTACGCGGGGCATAATGGCTCACTTCAATAACGAAGCCGAGTTTGCCGGCGTGCTGGGCCACGAAATTGGCCATATTACCGCCCGCCATTCGGCCCGGCAGCAAACTAGTCAGTTATTCGGCACCGTAGCCCTGATTGGCGGGGCTATTCTGGCTCCCCGGGTCATTGGTCAGAACCTCGACCAGGCTCAGCAGGCCCTGCAACTGGCCCTGTTAAGCTACAGCCGCGATCACGAATCGGAGTCCGATAAAATCGGTGTTGAGTATTCGAGCAAGATTGGTTACGACGCGCACCAGATGGCAAATTTCTTTGCAACCATCAAACGGATTTCCGATAATGCCGGACAGGCCATTCCAACCTTTTTATCAACTCACCCCGACCCGGGCGGACGGTACAATCGGGTGCATGAGCTGGCAAAAGACTATCAGGCTAAAAATCCCGGTAAGTATGAGGTCGATCGGGAGTCGTTCCTGCGCATGATCGATGGGATTCTTTACGGTGAAGATCCCCGGCAGGGCTTTGTGGAAAACAATATGTTTTACCACCCTGAACTCCGGTTCCAGTTTCCGGTTCCTAATGGCTGGCAGCATCAGAATTCGCCGACCCAGTTTCAGATGGCTCCTAAAGATGGTAAGTCGGGTATGGTGTTGATGCTGGCCAAAGGTAATTCCTTAGACGAAGCAGCTCAGACGATGGTTAAAGAGCTGAGCCTGAATGTGCTGGAAAGCGCCAAAACAACCATCAACGGTAATCCGGCTCTCGTCATTATTTCGCAGCAGCAACAGCAGCAGGAACAGGGGCAGCCTCAACAGCAGCAAACGGCTCAGAATACGGTGCAAATTGGCACGCATCTAATTCAATACAACAACGCCATCTACGCGCTGCACGGCTTATCAGCAGCCTCTAATTTCAATAGTCAGTTCCCCGTATTTCAGCGGGTAGCGTCGGGTTTCCGCGCGCTGACCGACTCGGAAAAACTGAATCGCAAACCCGAACGCGTGCAGGTAAAGACCGCTCCCCGCGACGGTACGTTCAGTGAGGTCATGGTTGCAATGGGCATGCCCGCCAGCCGCGTGGAAGAACTGGGCGTGCTGAACAGTATGAAAAAAGACGACCGCGTTACGCGGGGCAGCTTGATCAAGGTAGTCGGCCGGTAGAGTAATTTTCACTAAGCCTCAAATACCTTGGTCAGTTTTTTCTCCAGGCCTGTTTCCAGCTTGGCGAGTCCCTCGCTATTAGGCAGGTACGTTAACGCCCGATGGTGACGTAGATCGAACGGGATATCGCTTACCGACTGCGTAATGGGAATGACGAGCTTGCCCAGCGTATGAGCGACGCCCGTTTCATAAAACACATTCGGATTCCGGTCGGTAAAATCGGTAATGACGGCTTTTGAGGTGAAGATTAGCTCAAAGACATCCTGAATCAGAATGCTATTGTCCCAAATGTCGTCGGCGCGTTTGCAGTCAATTCCTAAGCGGCTGCAGACGTTCCGAATGGCGGCATATGTACCCGAGAATTTGCTCTCAAATGGCATCATGACTGAGAGGACGTTGGCTTCAACGGGTTTATCGGGAATTCGGAACACCTCAGGCGCGAACGTAAGCACGCGCTCGGGCTGCCGCGGCTGTACAGTCGAGATAAACTCAGGCACTAACGACACCGGCCGCTTGATGGCTGCTTTTCGTAATTCGACGTATCGTTCCAGCTCATACAGATTGCTGTTGCTCTCATTGATCATTTTCGACAGCACCTGTAGGCTATTGCCATCGTAATCGTCGTCGCGAAAATCCAGACTGCGCAGCAGCCTTGGGTGATCTTCGACCAGTTCAACGCAGTCGGTCAGGTAGGCGATTTTGAACCAGTCCGATTTTGTAAAATGCTCCCGGACGAACTCATGCAAGGCAAAGAGCCGAGCCGTTCGCTGTTTATTTTGCCTTGTCATGGTGTTAAGTTGATAAAGTCTTCTTACGCTATAATACAACTATCATATAACGACGCAATGTTATCCATTTTTTGTATTATAGTAAATGATTAGATGAAATTTTATTAAAACAAAAAGCCGTTTCTGGTCAGAAACGGCTTTTTGTTTTAATAAGGGCTATTTAGAAGCGCCAGCGAACAAAGGCCTCCATCGCTTCGTACTCGGCCAGACCGAGCCGGTTGTAAAGTTCGGCGGTGCCCCGGTTACGTTCTTCGGCCCGCTGCCAGAACTCCCGCGAGTCGGTGCCCTGATACACGACGCCGTCTTTCTGCGACTGGTGTTTGAAAATCCCGAGCCGTTTCCGCATGACCTGGTCCGGCGACATCGGCACGGCCATTTCAATCTCGTGAATATCCCATTCAGCCCAGGCGCCCCGGTAGAGCCATACCCAGCAGTCTTTCATGAAGTTTTTATGCTTCAGGCGACGAACTGCTTCCAGCACAGCGTCCAGACATACTTTGTGCGTACCGTGTGGGTCGGCCAGGTCGCCGGCGGCATAGATTTGGTGGGGCTTGACTTCTTCAATCAGCTCCATCGTAATCCTGATATCTTCTTCGCTAAGCGGCTTTTTGGCCACGGCTCCCGTTTCATAGAACGGCATATTCAGGAAGTGCGCGTTTTCGACCGGAATTCCTACGAACCGGCACGTAGACTTGGCTTCGCCCATCCGGATCAGGCCTTTTACGTACCGTACTTCAGCCGTGTCTTTCTCGCTATCCCGCTTATCGCGCAGTGACGCAGCCGCGTCCTGGAAAATGCGGGTAGCTTCGGGGCTATTGATGCCAAATTTGGTATTGAAGTCTACGACGTAATCAGCAAACCGCAGAGCTTCATCATCAGCCACAGCGATATTACCAGAAGTTTGATACCCAACGTGTACTTCGTGGCCCTGATCGCGCAGTCGCTGGAAGGTTCCGCCCATTGAGATAATATCGTCGTCGGGGTGCGGGCTGAAGATCAGGCAACGTTTCTGAGCAGGGAGCGCCCGCTCGGGCCGATTAGTATCATCGGCATTGGGTTTACCACCCGGCCAGCCTGTAATGGTATGTTGCAGTTGGTTGAAAATGTCAATGTTGATATCGTAAGCCTGCCCGTATTGCGCCAGCAGGTCGCTCATCCCGTTGTCATTGTAGTCGCGGTCGGTCAGCTTCAGAATCGGCTTACTGAGCGTTAGTGACAGGTGCGTAACGGCCTTTTTCTTCATGCGGTTGTCCCACACCACCGAATCCACCAGCCAGGGCGTCTTCATGCGGGTCAGCTCCGAGGCAGCCGCTTCGTCAATCACGAACAGAGCGTTCGGGTGCGTTTGCAGGTACGAAGCTGGATTTAGTTCCGTTACGACGCCTTCTACGGCACCCCGGATAACTAGTGCTTTCCGTTCACCCCAGGCCAGCAGCACGACGCGCCGGGCGCCCAGGATACTCGCAACGCCCATGGTGATTGCTTTCCGGGGCGTTTTGGGCAAACCACCAAAATCTGCCGACGCAGCCGCCCGGGTTGAGTTGTCGAGCATCATCAGCCGGGTGTGCGAGTTAATCAGCGACCCTGGCTCATTGAAACCAATATGGCCATTTCCTCCGATACCCAGTAGTTGAAAATCCAGCCCACCAGCGGCTTCAATCTCGGCTTCGTACTGTTTGGCAAATTCGGCCACCTTTTCGGGCCGAATAGTACCGTCGGGCACATGATAATTGCCTTCGGGAATATCTACGTGGTCGAATAACTGCTCCCGCATGAACCGCCAGTAGCTCTGCAACGAATCAGGCTCCATCGGATAGTATTCATCCAGATTGAACGAGACAACGTTCTGAAAGCTGAGCCCTTCCTCGCGGTGCATCCGGATCAATTCGGCGTAAACGGTTTTAGGCGATGAACCCGTGGCCAGACCCAGTACGCAGGGTTTGCCTTCACTTTGCTTCTGCCGAATCAGATCGGCAATCTCTTGTGCCACAGCCCGCGACGCATCTTTAGCGTCGGCGTAGATGTGCGTTGGAATTTTTTCGTACGTAATGGCCGATTGAATCGGACCACCACCGGTTGGTACTCCCGGCATTTGCCCGTCCGGGTTATCGAGTAGTTGAGGCTCCGTAATCATGCGCTGCGCGGAGATATGGTAAGACAGCGCAAAGGTCAGAAAAAACTAGGCAGTTTGCACCAGTCAGACAGCGAGTTTAGCGTCCGAAAAAGATATTTATTAAAAAATTTTATAAATATCGGTCTGTACCTCTGCCACTCGCCCTACTGTCTGGCCATTCGGTCGGCGGCAGCGGCCGTTTCCAGGGAAGTCAGCCCGTTCTGCTCGTTAATAATCCGGTGGGTTTCGGGGTAGCGTATACCGCTCACCTGGTCGCGGAACATGAGCCGGAGCAGCTCACTATAAAGATGTTGTTTTTCCTGCTCAAAGCCGAACCGGATTTCAATCTGCTGATACGCATCAAACTCTTTATGCCGTCCGCGCAGGGGCCTATCCTTGCCACTAATATTGCTCGTTACATTCAGTTGCGCACCAGGAAAGAGCGTCATCAGTTCTCGGGTTGTTTCTTCGTCAGCTACGCAGCGTAACACCAGCCGCGTTGGTACCCACTCATACAGCGTAACGTCACCCCGTTCGAAGAGGAGCCGCATTTCCTGACGGTCCATTCGCCCGGTCTGCGTAAAGCCGTGGTAGAAATTAACGAGTTTACGGCCCGTTTCATCATCACCATATTCGACCGTAGCCTGAACCTGGTCTTCGATGTCGTTGCTGTTTGGCCGTTTAACCACCTGGGCTGCTTTTACGGTACCATTGCCGAGCCAGCCCGCGAACATATCGAAGAAGTGAACGCCATGTTCAATGAAGATGCCTCCACTTTTGCTGCGATCCCAGAACCAGTGTTCGGTCGAAAGCCCTTCGTCGCCCGCGTAATTCTCAAAATAGCCGTGCAGAAACTCGCCCAGTAGCTTTTTATCGATCAGGTGTTTGATTCGGGCAAACATCGGGTTGTAGCGCTGCATCAGGTTAGTTACCATCAGCAGGCCCTTCTGCCGGGCTGTTTCAAGCATTTCCCGCCCCTGCTCCGGATTCATTGCCAGTGGTTTCTCGCAGATGACGTGCTTCCCGGCATTCAGAGCCAGCATGGCCTGCTCATAGTGCATGAATGGAGGGGTGGCAATATAGACAATGTCTACCTCGGGATGATTGACCAATTCCTCGAGGCTACCGAGCATATCCGCTCCAAATCGTCTGGCCGTTCGATGGGCTTCGTCCCGGCTGGAACCGGCAATGGCCACCAACCTGACGTTTGGGGTCTGCACAAATTGCTGAACGGCGAACAACCCAAAGCCCCCCATTCCGATAACGCCAATACCCAGTTCGCGATCTCCTGACGCGTTTGTTTCCATACGTTTACGTGTTGTATCCGAAAAAACAACTGCGTATCGAGCGATTATGTTGGCATGTACTCGTGGTAAACCAATTATCCGCCCGCAAACTAAACCAGCCGACGCATCCAGTAAACCATTGATTTGGGCGTTGATACCGTTTCACCCCGGTCGGGCCAGCTAAAGATGCTCTGTAAAGCTGGCTCACAATGATAGCCTCGTTTTGTCCAGAAAGCGTCGAGCGGCTGGTAATCGACGGGCCGCTGCGGGTGATCGGCCGGGCGTTGCACCGCGCAGAAGCAGGCGATTGTATACTGGCTAAACTGGCGCGCATGCGCTTCACGTTCATCAAAGAATCGATGCCCCAGCCCTAAGCCGCGATAGGCGGGTAGTAGAATACTTTCACCAAAGTAAAAAATTGCACTCAGCTCATAATTTGCGTCGAGGAACGGCTGCTGGACTTCCGCCGTTTCGTCGCTTAGGGGCAGAGCGGTCGTTGCGCCGATCATCTGATCACCGTCGTAAGCCGCAAATAGAAACGACCGCTCAGACCGGGCATAGGTTTCCAGGTATTCTTTTTCGTAGGCGACTGTTCCCTCGTAGAGATACGGAAAATCGCAAAACACGGCGATTCGCAAGGCAGCCAGATCATCGAACACAGTCCGGAAGTCTGAGCCCGTCAACCGAACGAATCTTAATGAGGGCAATGCTTCTCCTGCCAGGTTCATTGTTGTTTACCCAACACCAGAGACTCCCAGAGCGGCAGGTTATAGTAGGTTGTAACGCGGGTAATCTGGCCGTCGGCTACGTCGAGAAAAGAACCCGCCGGTAAAACATAGGTCTGGCCAGTAGCCGGTGGCAGATCACCATCGGTTTGTTTATAAACGCCGTTAACTACAAATTCGCAGGCCACCCGTCGACCCGTCGGCTCGGTCATAATCACCATATCGGTCAGCGTCTCGTCATAGCAGTCGTCCATGTGCTGTAGAAACTGGCGGAACAGGTCTTTGCCAACGCGGGATGCGCCCTGGTTACTGTCGTGGCGGACATCCGGATGCAGTAAATTGAGCATGGCTGCCCAGTCTTTACGGTTAAAGGCGTCGTAATAGCTGGCAACAGTGTCGTGCGCGGTCATTTTCAATCAGGTTAGAATCAATTAGTCACAAAGATATGTGCCGACTTTCTATAAGCCTCGCTTTTTCAGCCATTGGGCCACGGCTGGGCCCGTTCCGAATGGCCAGGGTTTTAGTTGATTTACCGGAACGACCTTAATGGCCTGAAGCTCGGTTTCGTCCATCACGATCGTACCTGACGCCCGAACGTGATACGTAAAGATGACTTCGTTACGCTGGTAAAAGGTGTAAATGCCCAGAAATTCAACGATGCGGACGTCGGTCAGACCAATCTCTTCTCGGATTTCGCGCAGGATAGCATCGGCGGGTTCTTCGCCTTTTTCCAGAAAACCCGTGACGATACCGAACCAGTCGGCGGGCCAGCCGATATTCTGCGTCAGCACGACCGTATCGTTGTCATACTCAACAATGGCCCCGACGACCGGTAGCGGATTATCGTAGTATATATAACCGCAGGGCTTTGAGCAGATGAGCCGCTCGCGACCACTGGCTTCGCCCTTAATTAGCGGACTGGCGCACTGCGGGCAGAAATTCATTTGAGGCATGGCGATTTGGTTAAATTCCTTCTGAGAATGCGTTTTAATGCCGTAAGGTTCTTGTCGACTTGCGGCCATCCGGCTTCCCTGTTACTTGAGATAAAGTTTGCGTGACCCACTACGTGTAGCAACATAGTTTCGACTAAAACCTGTATCTTCGTTTCTGTTCAAACGGGTATAGTGAACAACAAGAGTAAATCTGGTTAAGCCTTCGTCTTATAGACCTCCTTCTTACGTATATTTTATGGCTTCGGTAAAGCTAACAATCAACAATCAGGCGCATACCATTGACGTAGACCCTGATATGCCGCTCCTGTGGGCTATCCGCGATGTAGTCGGCCTGACGGGTACCAAGTTCGGCTGCGGTATCGCTCAGTGCGGAGCCTGCACGGTTCACCTCGATGGCGCTCCCATCCGCTCGTGCAGTTATCCTGTATCAGCGGCTGCCGGTCATAAAATCACGACGATTGAAGGCATTGCCAAAAACGCCGATCATCCCGTTCAGAAAGCGTGGATCGAACATCAGGTGCCTCAGTGCGGCTACTGCCAGTCAGGGCAGATTATGTCGGCGGTCGCCCTGCTGAAGAGCAACCCCAAACCCACCGATGCTGATATTGATGCTGCCATGCAGGGGAATATCTGCCGCTGTGGCACCTACCAGCGCATCCGTCAGGCCATCCATACGGCCTCTGCCGATATGGCCGCTGCGCCCAAGATGCCTAAATCCACTCCTAAACTCGGCAAACGATGAGCACACGACCTGATCAAACCAGCCGTCGGAATTTCCTCAAAGCCGCTGGCCTAACCGGAGCGGCATTCGCTCTCGGTTTCCCCACGACTGATGCCCTGGCCGGCCCGGTTCTGAATCTGAGCGCCCTGCCCGAAACGGTTGAACTAACGCCTTATATCCTTATCGAGAAGTCGGGGCGGATTACGATCATGAACCCCCGGCCCGAAATCGGCCAGGGTACCTTTCAGTCGGTTCCGGCCCTGATTGCCGAAGAACTGGAGGTCTCCCTCGATAACGTGACGATCCGTCAGACCGGCGGAGAAAATAAGTTTGGCGATACGTGGTCGCAGGCCGTTGGTGGCAGCGGGTCCATTCGGGGCGGCTATATGCAGCTTCGTAAAGTTGGCGCTTCGGCCCGCGAGATGCTCGGGCAGGCCGCCAGCCAGCAGTGGAACGTAGCCATAGACGAATGCCTTGCTGAAAATGCCACGATTATTCATAAACCTACGGGCCGGAAGCTTACGTATGGTCAGCTGGCCGAAGTAGCGGCCAAACTCCCTGTTCCAAAAGAACCGACGCTCAAAGACCCGAAAAACTTCATCCTGCTGGGCAAATCAGCCCCCCGGCCCGATGTTCCTATGAAAGTATCGGGGCAGGCCCAGTTTGGCATTGATGCGAAGGTAGCCGGTATGGTGTATGCCTCTATTGAGCGGTGCCCGGTAATTGGCGCGAAACTGATCAGCTTCGATGCCAGTCCGGCCCTGAAAATCAAAGGCGTTCGGCAGGTCGTTAAGGTTGAGCGTATAATGGGTAAGAATCGCTTCGACGGCGTAGCCGTTGTGGCCGATAACTATTGGGCTGCCCTGCAGGGCCGGAAAGCGCTTAAGGTGCAGTGGGATTATCAGGGCTTGGATAAGCTTAATACGACCGATTACGAGAATAACCTTCGTACGCTGGCCAAAACTGATGGACTGGTCGGACATAGCAAAGGCGATTTCGACAAAGCCTTTGCCGATTCACCCGTTCAGCTCGAAGCTCTCTACGAAACGCCTATCGTGAGCCACTCGACCATGGAGCCGATGAACGCGTTGGCCCATTACAAGCCTGATGGTACGGTCGAAGTCTGGTTGTCGTCGCAGGGCGGTGATCTAGCCCGCGATGAGTTGTCGAAAGTGCTGGGCATTTCGAAAGACAATGTTACCGTTCATATTCTGTTCAACGGTGGCGGTTTTGGCCGGCGGATCACCCAGGATTTTGCGACCGAAGCGGCCCTGTTGTCAAAAACTATCGGTAAGCCGGTTAAGGTCGTCTGGACGCGTGAAGACGATACCGTCCTTGGCCCGTTCCGGCCCATGACATTCTCGGCTATGCGCGGAGCCCTGTCAGCCAGTGGCGAGCCGGTTGCCCTCCAGCACAAAGTCATTTCGCCGTCTATTGACGCCACGATGGACGCCAAGTATGACAAAACGAAGGCCGATGGCACGATGCTTGAAGGAACCAGCGAACAGAAATACGAGATTCCGAACCTGACGACCCGTTACGTGTACGCAGAAAGTCAGATTCCGTTAACCTACTGGCGGTCGGTGACGAGCTCAACGCTGGCGTTTTCGCATGAATGTTTTCTGGACGAAATGGCGCATAAAGCCGGTAAAGACCCCATGGACTTCCGGTTAGCCATGCTCACCAAAGAGTCCGACACAAAACGGCTGCTGACCAAACTCAGAGCTGTTTCGAACTGGGACAAACCCCTACCGAAAGGCTGGGGCCGGGGCGTAGCGCAATGGGAATTTTTTGCGGGCCTGGCCGGACAGGTTGTCGAAGTGTCGAAACAAACCGACGGCTCAGTGAAGGTTGAAAAAGTGTACTGCGTGATCGACCTGGGTACAGTCGTTAACCCGGATAACGTAAAGGCGCAGATTGAAGGCTCGGTAGCAATGGCCATCACGGCCGCCACTAAAGACGGCATTACGTTTGAAAATGGCCGGGCCAAACAATCGAATTTTGATTCCAACCGGATGCTGCGGATCAACGAAATGCCCGTGGTTGAGGTTCATATACTGGCGGAGGGCGGTCCAACCATCAAAGGTGTTGGCGAACCCGGTCTGCCGCCCCTGGCACCCGCTTTAGCGAATGCCGTCTTTGCTGCCACCGGCAAACGCATTCGACGGTTACCGTTCGACTTAGCAAACGTATAGTATGAAAGAAATTAGCCGCATCCTGGAAGTATACGAACAGGTTGATTTCACGCAACGGAAAGCCGCCCTGGCAACCGTTGTGTGGGTCGAAGGTTCGTCTTACCGCCGACCAGGAGCCCGGATGCTTATTACCGACGACGGCCGCTGGGAAGGGGCCATCAGTGGTGGTTGTCTGGAGGGGGATGCCTTACGTAAAGCCCGGCAGGTTATGCTCGATGGGCAACCCATCGTTGTTACGTATGATACCATGGACGACGATGCAAATACTTTCGGCGTGGGTCTGGGCTGTAATGGCATCATCGACGTTCTGATCGAGCCAATAAATCCGGGCAACCCTGAGAACCCGGTTGCTCTGCTACGCGAGTTTGTTGATAAACGTGACGTTCGGGTACTGGCCACTATTCTGAAAAGCGACGGCCAAACCAGCTTCAAACCCGGCGACCGATTCGTTCAGAGCGAAACAGGCCGGCAGATGGTGCCTGACTGGCTGCAGGATGATATGCTGGCGGTGTTCAGCACTGGCAAACCACTAACCCAATCTTATTCGGTTGAGTCGGGTACGCTGGACGTATTTATTGAACGAGTTGATCCTGGTATTGAACTGATTATTTTCGGGGCTGGATACGACGTCATTCCGGTGGCTAAACTGGCCCGCGAACTGGGCTGGCAGGTTACCGTAACCGACGACTGCGTAGCGCACCTGGCCCCGAAGCGGTTTCCCGTAGCAACCTGCGTGCTGTATGCCGACCGAACAGCGGTTCTGGACCAGCTAACCATTACGGACCGCACGGCCGCCGTGCTGATGTCGCATAATTTTAATTACGACCGGGCAGTACTCCAGACCTTGCTGGCAACTGATGTTCCTTACATTGGCATGCTGGGACCGCGCAAACGGTTCGACAAAATGCAGATCGAGTTTGAGAAAGACGATTGCTTCTTCACGGACGACCAGCTGAGCCGGGTTCACGCGCCGATAGGCCTTGATATCGGTGCCGAAGCGCCAGATGAAATTGCGCTGGCTATTGTTGCCGAGATCAAAGCGTTTTTCACCAATCGATCAGCGGGCTTTTTGAAAGAAAAAACCGGGCCGATTCATGAGCGGCTAACCGATGCGCATTCTGCTTCCCGTCGTCAGGCTAGCGCGATTGATACGGATACTCTGAACGTAAATTCATGACTATTCCTATTCTTCTGCTGGCGGCTGGTGCATCAACCCGGCTGGAAGGAAAACCCAAACAGTTATTACCGTATAAGGACAAGTCGCTGATCCGGTATATGGCCGAAATGGCCCTGTCGTTGCAGACTGGCCCTGTCGTAGTCGTGCTGGGCGCCCAGCACGAGCGGATGACAGCCGAATTGGCTGATCTAAACCTTTTGACTCCCTTTAATGCAGACTGGCCAGAAGGCATGGCTTCTTCGCTGCGCGTTGGTCTGAACGCCTTAGCGGATCAGTCCTTTGACGCATTCCTGGTTTTATTGACCGATCAACCCCACGTAACCGCCGACCTGCTGCGCCAGCTCATTCATACCCGCCAGCAGACGGGTCGGGGTATTGTGGCCAGCCGCTACGGAGAACCGGGAAATCTGGGCGTACCGGCTTTATTCGATAGTCGCTATCAGGACGCGTTTATGCGGTTATCCGGCGATGTGGGTGCCCGTAAACTCATTCAGCAGCATGCCGATGACTGCGAAGGCGTTCCTTTTCCGTTGGGCGCGATTGATCTGGATACCTGGCAGGACGTAAGGAACTGGCAGGCTTCATCACAAAGTCAGCAGTAAGCCACCGGTTAAAGACGGCCTGATGCTTAGTCTTTTGTATCTTTGCACCCGGAATGGCTCGACTCTTAGCAATTGATTATGGCGCAAAGCGCACCGGCATTGCCATAACGGACCCGTTACAGCTCATTGCCTCAGCGCTGGAGACGGTTCCCTCGCACGAATTGCTGAAGTACCTGAAGGCTTACGTAGCGCGGGAGCCGGTTGAAGCGTTCATAGTTGGCCTGCCCAAACGGCTCGACGGCACCGATACGGATAATACGCCCCGCGTCCGGAAGTTCGTCACGCACCTGCAGAACGCGTTGCCCGACATTCCGGTTTATTGGCATGACGAACGTTTTACCTCTGCAATGGCTCTGCAGGCCATGATTGCGAGTGGCAGTACAAAGAAAGATCGACGCGATAAGGGCAACATTGACAAAGTCAGCGCAGCCATTATTCTCCAGTCGTATATGGAAAGCAAAACGTAATGCTGACTAATGCGCGGGCTGATTGCTGTTATCAATCCCGCTCGTTACGCAGCATTCATTCTTACAAGTATGATTCTCCCAATTATTGCCTATGGCGACCCGGTTCTGCGAAAGCGAGCCAAAAATATAGAACCCGGCTCAATGGACGTAAAGGCGTTGAGCGAGAATATGTTCGAGACAATGTATGCTGCATCGGGCGTGGGGCTGGCCGCTCCTCAGATTGGCCAGAGTATCCGGCTATTTGTCGTTGACGGCGAGCCGTTGAATGAGGGCGAACCCGAAGAAGACATCGACAAAAGTGTAGTCGGATTCAAAAAGGTGTTTATCAACCCCGAAATTATTGAGGAAGCCGGCGACGACTGGGGCTTTGAAGAAGGCTGCCTGAGTATTCCCGGCATTCGGGGCGAGGTGTTTCGGCCCGAAATTATCGTGATTCGATACTTCGATGTCGACTGGAACGAACACGAAGAAGAATACGACGGGATGGCTGCCCGGATCATCCAGCACGAGTACGACCACCTGGAAGGCAAGTTGTTCACGGATTACCTGCCTCCTCTTCGCCGTCAGCTGATTAAGAAAAAGCTGTCTGAAATCACAAAAGGACGAACCGACGCCGAGTATCGGATGAAGTTTCCAAAGTAGCATCAATCAGAGCCTAGCTTAGCTTAGGATCAACAACCTAAAATCCAGGCTCTGACGTTTTTATCTCTGTGTTCTACCCTCCATGCTTCGAGTTACTCTCCTTCAGCCGAATCTTTACTGGCACGACCCCGTAGCCAACCGGGCTATGCTGGAGGAACAGATTTTTTCGCTCCCCGAACCTACGGATCTGATTGTGCTGCCCGAAATGTTTACCACGGGTTTCACGATGGGGGCGCAGGCCGTAGCGGAGCCGATGAACCTTACAACGTTTCGGTGGATGAAGCAGATGGCCGCCCAGACCGGAGCCGTTGTAACAGGCAGCTATGTGGTGCAGGAAAGCAGTAACGGGAGCGCCCGTAAGTTTTTTAACCGACTCGTCTGGATGCAGCCCGACGGGCAATATGATACGTACGATAAGCGTCACCTGTTTCGCATGGCGGGCGAAGATGGCGTTTATACGGCCGGTACCCGCCGGATTGTGAAAGAGTGGAAAGGGTGGCGCATCTGCCCGCTTATCTGTTATGACCTTCGCTTTCCGGTCTGGAGCCGCAACGTAAGCTCTGGATCCGTATCTCCCGACAACCAGGCAGCCATAGGCTCCGCCTTTGACTACGATCTGCTGCTTTACGTCGCCAACTGGCCAGCCGCCCGGCGGAATGCCTGGAACATTCTCCTGCAGGCACGGGCGGTCGAGAATCTAAGTTACGTGATCGGCGTCAACCGGGTTGGTGAAGACGGGAACGGTCACCCATACACGGGCGATTCGGCGATTATTGATCCAAAAGGTGAGGTCCTGTTCCGGCAGAGCGACATTGAGGCTATTCATCAGCATTCGCTTTCGCTCGATGAGCTAAGGGCGTTTCGCGAAAAATTCCCGGCGAATCTGGACGCCGACCGATTCAATCTGCTGTAACTTCCAGCCAGTTCAGCAGATCGTGCATACTCGCCAGCGTAGCAAACGATTTTCCCTGTAGTTGCTCCTCACCTACCCGCTCGTGCGCCCACGTAATGACGTAGGGAATATGAACCGCCTGCGCACCAATGTGCAGAACCGGCAGCACGTCCGATTTCAGCGAGTTGCCAATCATCAGAAATTCCTCAGGCTGCAAGCCGTATCGCTGAAGAATCCGCTGGTAGGACCGTTCATCTTTTTCACTGATGATTTCAACGTATTTGAAGAAATGGCCCAGGCCCGAACGGGCAATCTTGCTTTCCTGATCAAACAGATCGCCTTTTGTCAGCACCATCAGATCAAATCGTTTAGCCAGCGTTTCCAGCGCATCCCGAACGCCATCGAGCACTTCAATGGGAAATGCCAGCAGTTCTTTGCCGATGTCAATAATTTGCTGAATCTCCAGCCCCGTCACCCGGCCCTGCGTGAGTTCAATGGCCGTCTCAATCATGGAGAGCGTAAACCCTTTAGCGCCATAACCAAACAGCTGCAGGTTGCGAATCTGCGTGGCATAAAAATGCCGGGATAACGTCGGCTGATCTATGTGATGCGACAACAGGTCGCCAAGCCGCTGCTGAACATTGACATAGTTTGGCTCGTTGACCCAAAGCGTATCATCCGCGTCGAAGGCAATCAATTTCAGAGATGACGTTTCTAAGGTGGACATCACTACCGGTGGTTCTTTCGGCAAAGTTACACGCATCGTTTCATACAGCCCTTGCTCCGGGTTGTAACCCGTGATAAATTCATTTGCGTCACGTTTCTGAAATACCCAATTTGCCAACCGTTCCTAAGACTTTCACTTTTCTCTATTACCATGCAGTTCACCGAACAAGATCAGGCCCAGATTCAGGCGCAGGGAATCACAAGCAACCAGATTGACCAGCAAATCCAGCACTTCGTGCAGGGTTTTCCATACTTAAATGTCATTAAGGCCGCTACGATCGGCGACGGGATCGTACGGGTTTCCGATGAGCAGTTGCCGGCCTATCTCCGGCGCTTCGACGAAGCTGCCCATGAGCGCGACCTGGTGAAGTTTGTGCCGGCTTCCGGCGCGGCTACCCGGATGTTTAAATCCCTGTTTGCGGCCCTGGACGGTAAGTTCGACAAATCGGTTGATGAAGTGTTCGCCCGGCTGACTGACTTCGCCTTTTACGATGATCTGAAAGCAGCAATGACAGCCAAAGGAGCCGATCTGGACAAAGCCCTTGCCGAAAACGACCGTCAGACAGTTCTCCGCTTTCTTCTAACGGACGAAGGGCTGGATTACGGCAGTCTACCGAAAGGTCTGCTGAAGTTTCACCGCTATCTCGATGGCCCCCGAACGCCAGTGGAAGAGCATCTAGTTGAAGGCGCGGCCTATGCTAACTCGGATGGTCTGGTTCGGATTCATTTTACGGTCTCACCCGAACACCGCGAACGGTTCGAACAGCTTATTCAGCATGAAAAGGCAGACTATGAAGCCTGGCTGGGCGTAACGTTTGCTATCAGTTTTTCGGAGCAGAAGAAATCGACCGATACGATCTCGGTCAATACGGACAATTCGCCTTTCCGGAATGCCGATGGTTCGTTGCTGTTTCGTCCGGCTGGTCATGGTGCCCTAATCGAAAATCTCAACGACATTGACGCCGACATTGTGTTTATCAAGAACATCGACAATGTCGTGCCTGATGAGATCAAGGAGCCGACCGTTACGTACAAGAAAGTTCTGGCGGCCGTCCTGCTGGACGCTCAGCAGCAGATAACGCGTTTGCAGGGCCTGTTAGAAGCTGATGGCGTAAGCGAAGGCTACTTGGCCGAAGCCGACGAACTGTTCCGCCGAACGCTGTTCACGCTGCCTCCCGAAGATTTCGACAGCTTATCGAACGAAGAAAAACTGGCGTATTTCCGGCGCAAGCTAGACCGGCCCGTGCGGGTCTGCGGTATGGTCAAAAACGTTGGCGAGCCGGGTGGCGGTCCTTTCTGGGCTAAAAATGACGATGGTTCCGTATCCCTGCAGGTGGTTGAATCGGCCCAGATTGACCTGACGGACCCGCAGCAAAAAGCTATTTTTGACGAAGCTACGCACTTTAACCCGGTTGATCTGGTGTGCGGCCTGAAAGATCGGGAGGGGAATAAATATAATCTGCCCGACTTCCGCGACCCACAGACGGGGTTTATCACCGCCAAGTCAAAAGACGGGAAAGACCTCAAAGCGCAGGAACTACCCGGCTTGTGGAATGGCGCAATGGCTGACTGGAATACGATCTTTGTCGAAGTTCCGCTGATTACGTTTAACCCCGTGAAGACTGTAAACGACCTGCTGCGTAAAGAACACCAGCCCAGTTAGGCCATAAAACCAGCGGTCTGCCGGTCTGTAAAGTGGGCTAGATTAGAACCACTTTACAGACCGGCAGACCGTTAAGTTTATTATTAATAGTCGTTTAAGCCGACATCAAATTAGCCGGGGACTCCGTTAGTTCGGCGGCTTTCGCGCCGATGGGAATTTCTCTTGTTTCGAGTGAAGTGGGATTCTGGAACGTTAACAACGTCGTGTTCTCGTAAACACCGAGGTTTGCATCCCGAACCCGTTCCATAATTGGTTTCAGCGCGCAGGCCACCTCGTCGGTGCAGTCGTCGCATTTGACGTAGAAGTTAAACGATACGCAGGGCGTTGGCGCAATAGGGCCATCGATAACCCGCAGTACCTGCGCCAGATTAACCCGGCCCGGATCAACGCGTAACAGATAACCGCCCCCTTTCCCTTTCTGGCTCTGCAGAATACCGTGATTCCGCAACTCCAGCAAAATGGCCTCTAAGAATTTTTTCGGAATGTTTTCCTTCGCCGAAATGTAAGAAATCAGGACGGGACCTTTCCCGTACTCTTCAGTCAAAACCTTTAGGGCTTTGATGGCATACTTAGCTTTCTTAGAGATCATCGTTACGGTGTCTAAGAGGGTTTTAGTGTTAGTGGGTATGCTACCTGCGTAGCTCTTTAATAATTACAAGCGGCCAAATTAGTAAGCATCTAAGTGTCAGACAACTTTTTAGGTGTCTTTTACCGATATTGTCCTAAATGCGCCAGGTTTATCAAGAAATAACCGCGCTTGGGTTAACGTTCAGACATTCTCCCAAAGTTCAATGGGCTTACGTGATTATTTGACGCAATAAAGGTCTTAAGGTAACAGTCGCTTCATTAATGAAGCAATATTCATGCCTATATTCTTAGTCTTATTTGTTCATATTATCTTTATAGTCAGCCACTTTCTTCTGTATATAGTTTACACGTTATAACGAATAATCCTATTCGTGTACTCTCTTTAGTATAGCGTTCATGATTGACAGCCTAGAAAAGCTTAAACCATCCTATCCGCCGTGTGCGCTTAATTGACAATACAAGAAAAAAGCCGGTGCAAAGCCCCGGCCCTTTCGTGCGACACCAATATGAAAATTGATTGTACTCTCTTGAAGCGACCAATTAACGGTCGTAGTTAGTATTCTGCGGATCGAAGTTGGTCCAGCCAGCTAGCCAGTTATCCGTTCCATTGAATGCTCCCCGGTACGGAGCGCTCGTAAAGAATGAGTCGGCCAGCTTACCGCCCGTTACGGCATTGCCCGCTACTAGCAGAGCCGAACCCGTAGGTGGCAGGAAACTAGGTGCCGTCAGGTTAAACGTCTGAGCGTTTAACAGCGCTGCTACGTCCGTTGACGCTACTACTGTATTCTTCTTGGCTGCATTGGAGAAGAACGCCGTCGCCTGATCATTGGTGATGGAACCAGCACCCCGCACCGGTGTCACGGCGTTGGCAATGGTGATTCCCTGCAGGTCCAGCGCACCCGAGTTTACGTTAGCCAGCGTACCCGTAGCCGTACCATCGAGCCGCAGCCCCTCCGGCCAGCCGCTGAAGACCGAGTTGTAAATGCTGATAGCCGTGTTCCGGCGTAGATGCATGGCCGATTGGTAAGGACCGCTGCCACCTGAGGTTGGGTTCGTGTTAGGCGTGCTTTGGAACGCGAAGCTGCTGACGTTAGCGAAAATGGGCTGCGTTAGGGGCAAACCATTGTTCGGAGCGGCAGGGCCCTGTGCTGCGGTGTTTTCGCCGGGATTGAAATTATCCGACTCGAACGAGTTAGAGCCCGACTGGTCAGCTGCGTTCGGATCACGCAGCGATAGGGCAAACTGTACTTTACCACTGTAACCATGGTCGGTATCGAAGTCGTCGTCGAAGCCCCGGAAGGCAACCAGATATTTCTGATTTACCGTACCGCCAAACCACTCATACGAATCGTCACCACTGTACGACACCTGAACGTGGTCGATAGTCGTGCCTGAGCCCACACCATACAGCGTCAGACCGTTTACTTCGCTGTTGGCGCTTGTTGTCAGCGCAATACCGGGAAACTCAATCCGAACGTACTGGAGCGTACCTGAATTATCAGTGAGTTCAGTGTAGGCACCATAGGTTCCTTCAATACCGCCCTCAAACGGTGTAGCCGAGGGCCGGTTGGTTGGTGCCCGGCCGATCAGAACCACCCCCCCCCAGTCACCGTATTTCCGCTGACCGGCGGCTGCGTTCGACGTGAAAACAATAGGCCGCTGAGCGGTTCCTTTCGCTTCAATCCGGGCGCCCGGCTGAATAATCAGCGTACCGCCCCGGTTCTGACCCGACGGATCGAGTGCTCCACCGCCACCTTTAATGATCGTTCCCGGCTCAATGGTCAGCACCGCGCCCGCCCGAACGTAGACGAAGCCACGGATCAGGTATACGTTGTTGGCCGTCCAGGTTGTGTTGGCCGAAATACTCGTGACGACTTCGATAATCGGCTTATTAGCCGTATTGAACTGACCGCTGAACTGGGCGGTCTGACCATTTGCCGTTATGGAAACTGCGGTTCCGGCGTTCTGGGGCACCGTTACCACTAACTGCGTTGAAGTTGCGGATACAACCTGCGCCTGCACATTGCCGAAGGCTACTGTATTACTGGCTGGATTTGTATTGAAATTAGTACCCGTTATGACTAGTGTCGAGCCAACCGGAGCTGACGTAGGGTTGATGCTGGTAATGCTCGTCACTGGGGCCGGTTCCTCGGTGTTCTTACAGGCCGAAACGGCTGCAAACAGGCCCGTTACCAGAAGCAGGAGATACTGCCAGCGATTCATGAACTTCATAAACAGATTTGGTTTGACGTTGATTGTGGGAACTGTTAAGGGATTATCGTCCGACGTCCGAAGGTGTACACACCGGTCAGGGTGAAGTACTGCCCCCGGCGGTAGACCCGGTAGTTCTGATCTGCCGAGGTATTCTGCGAGGTTACGTCTTTACTGATTTTGCCGTCGTCATTATAGTCCTGCGCAAAGCGGAACGGAGCGTTGAGAATGTCCTGAATCCCGAACCGAAGCTCCAGCTGCTTGCCAAACTGGCGGGAAATATTGAAATCTACTACATTACGAGCCATTTCATAAACCGTAGGCTGGTTCTGGTTACCAACGGCGAAAATGCGCGGGCCCGCTACGTTGTAGAGCAGGTTAGCCTGCCAGCCGTTCGGTTGTGCGTAATAGACGCCCGCGTTGATCAGGTAGGGCGACTGGTTTTGCAGGGGCCGCTCGGCAGCCTGAATGTTGGTAAGGTCATACTGACCAATTCGACCGCTCAGGTCCGGCCCTGTAACCGACTGGCCCAGGTTAATCCGGCTGTTGATGAACGATGCGTTTCCAACGAACTGAATGTTTTGCAGGAAAGCGCTGGCCGAACCGGCAAATCCTTTCCGCACCTCGATTTCAACCCCGTAGTTACGCGCCGACCGGGCGTTAATGAACGTGTATGCTAAGCCATTGGCAGCAGGCAGCAAGAACGTTTCGATGGGGTTGGTAAACTGCTTATAGAAACCCGTAATTGAGACTACCTCGTTCGGTGTGGGGTAAAACTCGTATTTGGCATCCAGATTCTGAATACTTGCCGTTGTCAGCGTTGGATTACCCCGGACATCGGCCAGCAGGTTAAAATCATAGTAGGTAAACGGCGCCAATTCCCGCAATTCAGGACGGTTTACGGTTGCCGAATAAGCCAGACGAAAGTTCTGCCGGTCGCTCAGCTTATAAATCGCGTTCAGCGAGGGCAGCGGACTAAAAATTGTTCGGTCGACTAAGGTTGTCGTAACGCGGTTAATGTCTGAGTGCAGGGTCTGGTTATTAAACTCGCCCCGGAAACCCAGTGTCACATTAATCCGTGAACCCAGATTTACGTCTCCCTGAACATAGGCAGCGCCGTACGTATTGATCCCCCGGTAAGAATCCAGGTCTTTCGTACCGTCGAGCAGCGAGAATCCACCGGGCTGACCTGTAATGTTATTGGCACCAAAAATGGTATTCAGCGGCTGACCCAGAATTGAGGTAGACACATTACCTACCCGCTCGTATCCATAGAACCGGGCCGAGTAGGTTCGGTTACGCTGTTCGGTATAAAATCCGGCCTTGAAACGGTTGGGCTCCCGGTCGGTGGGGTTGCCAAATGTGTGCTCGTAGTTACCAATTGCAGAGACTGCATGCTCACCCAAGTTCGAGAAGAAACGGCCGTTGTCGATGGGGTTAGGCTGATTGGGAATGATAGCGGAGAAAGGAGCTAGCTGACCGTCTGTGCCAACGGCTCCGGTTGTCCGCTGGAAACGGGCCCGTCTCCAGTCCGGCTCCCAGCGTCCCGAGTAACTATAAGCCCCGATCCAGTTGAACTTCGACAGTTCGCTGAACGAATGCTCACCCGACACCTGCGTGCTGACGATGCTGCGGTTCTCGAAGCGCTCCGAGAAGGCCTGTACGTCCAGTCCGTCCACCACGCGCTGGCCCATACGGTTCAGCGTTTCGGTTGTACTCATCAGGTTAAACAGCGTTTTCCATTCCAGCGTGAAGCGGGGCGTAAACCGCAGCGTCCAGTTGTGCAGAACGCCCAGCCGGGTCTGCCGCTGGTAGTTCGCATCGTCGTACCGTTCAAACACATCATTAGCCGTAGCGCCGTTCTGATAAATGCTCAGATCGATGTCGGTGGCCTGATTGGTTAGGCTGTAGTTAATGCTCGTCAGGTTACTAATCCGGGTGTTACCGATCTCGAACCGACGACCCAGGTTAAGCGCTAAACGAACGTCAGGGTTTACGGTTACCTGACGCAGCCCCCAGGCGTTTGGCAGCAACCGGGCATAGGCGGCCCGTTGTGCAGCATTTAATGCGTTGAAGTCGTTGGCCCGCGCCGGAAAGCTCGTCGGAATCTGCTGCTCTTTATTCCACAAGCCCAGGAAACTCATTCCGCCCCGGTCGTGTGACAGAACGCTGCGGAAGGTCGTGTTTGGCCGGTAACCGATCGTAAAGCCGACATCCGTAAAATTCTGGTCGGGCCGACGCTTCGTGTATATCTTGATGATACCACCGGCAAAATCGCCGGGGTTCTCGGCCGAACCAGATTTGTAGACAATCATCCGGTCGAGAATGTTACTGGGTACAATGTCAAACGAGAACGAGCGCGATTCAACTTCGGTCGAAGGCGTAATCACGTCGTTGATCAGTACGTTATTATAACGTGTGCCTAAACCACGTATCAGCACGAAGCGGTTATCAACAATGCTGATGCCGGGAACCCGGCGGATAGCGGCTGCCGCATCGCGATCCTGTGATTTCTGAATCTGCTGCGCCGAAATACCCACTGCCAGCGGCTTCATCTGCTTGATCTCAGTGATTACGGCAACTTCGGTGTTGGTTGCGCGGCTGGCCCGAACGACAACTTCCTGTAGTGATTTACCTTCTTCGTCCAGTTCGGTTTCGATGGCGGTCGTATTGCCCGACTCAACCCGAACGTTGGGAATTTCTTTCGTCTGGTATGAAATATACGAGATGATTACCTTCTGAGTACCGGCTGGTACGTTGGTGATTGCGAAGCCTCCTTCAATGTCGGTTGTGCCACCGAGTTGCGTACCGTCAATCCGGACAGTACAGCCAATAAGGGCTTCTTTGGTTTTACCGTCTTTGACGGTTCCCCGGACAGTGCCGGTCTGCGCCAGTACGGCGCATGAAATTAGAGTGAGAAGAATACTTAAAACGTTGCGGTTCATGATTGGTATATTGGATGTCGCTTTCGCACCGCAAAGCTACCAGCCCAATATTACGCCAACGTTAAGCCAATATTACCCTTGAATTATATTTAATCAATATTCTAAAATACTGATTATTAGAAGATTAGCCTGAATCGACAACTATAGAGACTATGTTTCCCCGACGGGGACTAATGCCGAATTTTATTAACCTTATACACCAAATAGCCTAAAAATTATTCGGTTACGCCGTTTATGTTTCGATTGGCACCTGACACCTCCTCACTTAAAAATCCATTCACGAGTATATGCTCAATATGGTTGCCCCGGCGAAGCAGGAAGGTAGGAATCTGCTCCAGGCCGAGGGGCTGAGCCGGTAACGTACCTTCATAAAGCAGATGCACTAACGCTTCGGGAAAGAAATCTTTTTCAACCTGACGGACGTTAAACACCACAATACCCTCATGTCGGAGAGCCGCCATATCGAGATTCCGCAGATCAGCTGGTGAGCCGAGTATGTCGGGGTATACCTGAGCAGGCATCAGGGTTAAGCCGGTGGCATCAAGCTCGTCAAGGCCATAGAATGTCGATAAATCGCCAAGGTCTTCAATAACGCTCCTGTAATGAAAGTTTCGGGCGGGCTCATCATTAACTTCATGCCGATTAATACCAATATCCAGTACTACCGGCCGGCCTTCACGCACAACGGTTGCATTTCGAATGAGCAAATCGAACATGGGACGACCGTTCTCCGGAATCGCCTGGTAGTCGGCCGTTGCTTCCTGCTGATACGATTCGTCGGCAATGGCTTTCAGCGCCGTCAGGATTGCGACGAAGTTCAGCCGCCGGATCGTCATTTTTTCAACATCGCCTTTATAGCCCCCCGACTCAATCAGGACCAGGGTCGTTCCCCATTTCTGAATGTTATCGCCAAACGCTCGTGGTTCGAACTCATCGTCGAAGCGGGCTACCTGCCCCGGCACAAACTGCTGCAATACGCGATTCATGCCTACAATCAGTTGCATTGACCGTTGCCGCACCTCGTTGATGTTACGATCGGCATCGTAGGCCGTAGCCAGGAAGGACACCACGGCCTGCTTATCCGTGGTGCCCACGCTATAGCGGGGGTTCTGGTCGTGCAGATTGAATCCCACGAGCGGTTGCAGGGTCTGCTGGAGATTTTTTAACAACGCACCTTCGGGGGTTTGCAGCCGCAGAGCATCCCGATTCATGTCGATGTCGGTAGCCGTCCGACGCTGGAACCGTTCGGCTCCGTCGGGATTAAGCATCGGCACGAAATACAGGGTTGTTTTGCTCAGAATAGCTTGCCGAAAATCATCAAACCCGTCATTCTTAGCCTTCAAAAAATTAAAGATGTCGAATAGAGCCATCGTTGCCGTGGCTTCGTCGCCATGCATCTGACTCCACAGCAGCACCCTACTGGATCCGGTGCCTGCTTTCACCTGATAAATAGCCCGCTTTTCCAGCGATTCACCCACCTGACTGACGACGAACGGTGCCTGGCCGTTGAGCGCATTCAGCAACGAAACAATGTCTACGTGCTTGAATCGACGATGAATAAATGTCTGTTCTTTATACGTTTCGTGCGCGTCGTGCAACCGACGTGCAACGTCCTGCCCCTGAGTGGATACTGCTGTCATCAAACAAAAAAGAACACAGCTAAAGGGAGGTCAACCAATAGCGCACCAGCATACACCTTGTGCATTTGATTGACCCTAACCGCCGTGGTCCAAAGTTCATAGTTTATATCCTAAAAATAGTCCGCCTGCCGAGGCCAGTAAACACAACATAACGTTCAGGCCGATGTTGAGCAGGGCGGCTCCGGTACGTCCGTTCTGTAATAAAACGATAGTATCGTAACTAAAACTCGAAAAGGTGCTGAGGCCCCCACAGAAACCCACACCGATTAGCAGCCGGGTCTCCTCCCCTGCCGACCGGCTTATAAACCAGCCTAGAACCGCTCCCAATACGGCGCTCGCCAGCACGTTGACGAGCAGAATAGCGGTCGGGAAGGGCGAACCCGCGAGCGTTGCCGGTACCAGCCGTCCGGCCAGGTAACGGAGCAAACTACCCGCGCCACCGCCCGCAAAAACCAGCACGTATGGATGCATCAGCAAGGCTCTCATGTGAACAAACTTACGAAAAACCCCAATGCCCCCGGAAACGAAGAACGGAACGCCCCGTTTTTCGCTATCATTGTATGACTGCAACCTCCGGACGGCCCGACCGTCCGTGCCCGTATGGCTAAGAACCAACTCAAGAAATTACTCGGCGTCGGCTTTGGCATTGCCGTAACCATTGGTGGTACCATTGGAACCGGCATCCTACGTAAACCTGGACCCATCGCACGGGATATTGGCGATCCAACACTTATCATCCTTGTCTGGTTAGCCGTTGGTTTATACGCCCTGGCCGGGTCGCTATCGGTTATGGAACTGGGCACGATGCTGCCCAAAGCGGGTGCCTGGTACGTCTACGCCCGACGCGCGTTCGGCAATTACATCGGCTTTGTGATTGGCATTAGTAGCTGGCTAGGCAGTGTAGCCGCGATGGCCTTCGGAGCCGCCGTTATGAGCGAATACATGGCGCTGCTGATACCTTCCCTCGCCGATTATCAAAAACTTGTCGCCATTGGGATTTTGCTGGCATTTGTGGCCTTCCACTGGATTGGCGTTCGGCTGGCCAGCCGCGCACAGGAAGTTATGAGCGTACTGAAAGCCGTTGGACTGCTGGCCTTCGTCGTTGTCTGCTTTGTTCTAACGCCTGAAACAGCGCCCCCGGTCAAGGCAGAAACAGTCCAGCCATTGGCCGAGGGGGGTGTCTGGCTGGGTATTCTGGCCGCTTTGCAGTCTGTCTTTTATACCTACGATGGCTGGCACACGGCGGCTTATTTCACTGAAGAAGATACAGACCCCAGCCGCAATCTGCCCCGATCGATGATGGGCGGTGTACTTCTCATTATCGGTATTTATATTCTGGTTAATCTGGCTTTGCTGTACGTCCTTCCTCTTTCGACGCTGGCACAGTCGAAGCTACCGGCTGCCGATGCAGTTCAGTTGCTGTTTGGACCGGGCAGCGCGCAGGTTGTTACGTTCCTGCTGATGATCTCCATCATGGGCATCATCAACGCGCAGTTGATGTTCAACCCGCGGGTAATTTTCGCCATGGGGCGCGACGGACTGTTTTTTCGCTTTGTTACGTCTGTTAACGCGGGCGGAACGCCGGCTGCAGCGGTATTACTCACGGCCTGTACTTCAATCCTGCTGATTCTGACCAATACGTACAGCAAGCTCTCCGATATTGCTACCTTCTTTTTCGTGCTTTGTTATGCTTCCGGCTTTGCTTCGCTAATCCGTCTGCGCCAGACAGAACCCGAACTCGACCGACCGGTTCGGGCCTGGGGTTACCCTTTTTCTACCTGGACGTTACTACTGGTGTCGCTGGCGTTCCTCGTCGGTGTTGTTATTGGAGACTTTTCGAGCAGTCTGTACGCGATTGGGTTTGTGGTCGTCAGCTACCCGATTTACCTACTTATAAACCGGAGAGGAACTATCCAGAAATCGCCTGATTCTGCTTCAGAAATTAACAGAGAGGTTTAAAAACGTTTGTGAATCTGCTTCAACAGCTCCGTAGTCCGGCGACGCATTTCGCTGATAGGTTGGGTAAAATTGTTATGCATGATGCTGAATTGAAGCGTTTTACCCTGTTTCGTCACCATGTAACCGCTCAGGTTATAGACGCCACTCATTGAGCCGGATTTTGCGAAGATATAGGGTTCACCCGCCACCGTCATTCCCTGTAACGTACCAGATTGCCCGACAGCGGGCAGTAGGGCAAACAGCCGCTGTTGCGGAACTTTGGCCGCAATTTTTCCGAGCAGGTCAATTAGCACATTCGGCGTAAACAGATTGTAGCGCGACAGGCCGGAGCCATCCACCCATTTAGCGGCTCCGGTCGGATAGTGCAGGATACTATCGGCCACCCGGCGTAGTTCGGTAACCGGCTGGAGCTTCTCAGTGCCCCGCTCGGCCGATACCATGAACAGAATCTGCTCAGCGAACTGGTTATCACTGATCTGTAACATTCGCTTATACAGGGAATCCGTTGATGAGCCCCGGATTAATCGGGCGTCTGCGGGCATGGGCCGATTCACAACGCCTACCGGCCGATGAAGCGTATCGGCCAGCAGTTGAGCAGCCAGTGCTGCCGACCAGCGAAACGGTATGTCCTGCCCGGTAGTTCTACGATCTGCCAACTGCCGAAACTGATTCCTGAACTCGTCGCGCCGTACGCTGCCTGTACCGTCTGTCGTCTGAACACTATCACGAAACCGGGCGGGACTAACGGATTTGTTTATAAATCGGACCACATTGCCGTAAATAGGTAACGGGACTAATTCGGCTGAATAGTAATCATTGTAGTCGTCCCACGACCAGCCCGGCCCGAAACGCGGCCCAGTATAGTTAGCCGCTGAGAAAAACAGCCGTTCGGGCCGCGAGCGCAGAAAACTCAGCGCCGTTGAATCAGGTAGGTCGGGATGCAGTAATAACGGGTTGCCGGTTCCCCAGAAAATTAAGGAGTCATTCCGAACAATGTAATGCAATACCGGCAACGAATCGCGCAGGCTCAGCACCCCCGTATAAAAGCTAAATAGCTTGGTGTTGGATGCGGGCGTAAACGTCTTGTCGGCGTTGTGTTGAATCAGCTTCCGTTGCCGGACCGGGTCATACAGCGCCACGCCCGTAAAGTGATCGGTATAAATAGGCTGGGTGCGCAGATCGCGGGCGATACGCCGGGCGGGCGAACAACCCATCACGAATAACGTAACGGCGATAGTAGCGAAAATGGCTTTCATTAACACAAAAGGAGTTGTCATCAGCTTGCGCCGTCGCCGGAGCAGACGTAGCGCAAACCTAATGACAACTCCTCACTAATTAACTTATCTGCACCCTCTTAATGGGTAATAATCACTTTTTGCGTCAATACCAGATCGCCCGCATTCAGACGAAGAAAATAAAGGCCTGTTGGTAACTGGCTCAGGTCAATTTGCTCGCTGAGTTTCGAGCCGCCAACCTTCAGCGTCAGTTGCCGCAGGGTCTGTCCGGTACCGCTGGAAACCGTCAGAGCGGCTTCGGCAACAGGTCGGGGCAGTTCGGCTTCGATCCGTACTCGTCCGGTGCTGACGGGGTTCGGGTAAACCGAGAAGCGACCGGCACTGATCGGCTCGACGGCCAGCACGGGCGGTGGGGGCGGCACCTGAATTTGCAGGTTATCGATGGCCCAGCCCCAGCCATGCGCTAACTGATCGGCAAACAGCCGGAATCGAATCAGAATCTGCTCACCAGCCCGGAAGAATCCATTGTTGGTTATTGATAACTCCCGGCGCTTATACAACGCAGGCGTCCCCACCGTTGCGGAGTTACGGTCATTGGCCGACGTTCCCGGGACCAGATTCCGGTTATAAGCGTTCAGCCAGTCGGTCTGGTCGTTTGAGTCATAGCCATCCACAATGGGTTGCCAGGTTTGGCCGTTATTGCGCGATCCTTCCACAATGACGTAATCGTAAAAATCATCGTCGCCGTATCGACTGCCCGCTTCGCCCGGCTCAACCAGCACAATTTCATCATACCGAATGGTGGCGCTGTCGGGGTTTGTTTTTATACGAATTGGTGCCAGCAGAACCGTTTCATAATTGCTTTGGTATTTAAAATCGCTGCCGTTTCGGTACGGGTGTTCTGAATGAATAGCCGGGTTAGCAAAGCCCGTTGGCGTCGTGATGCTGAATCCATACGTAGCAAAATCGCTAGCGGCTGTTGCATTAGCGAATGTATTGGTATACTGATCACGGGTGGCCTGAAGCTGCACAACCGTTACTTCGTAGAAACCCGTCTGGGGACTAACCCGCTGATTTCGGGCGCGCGACGAATCGCGGGCGACAATCCGGTACGAAATCTTATCGCCGGCTTTCAGCGTATTGGCCGGAAACGTAATCCGGTTGGTATAGACGCTGTCGTACCGGTTACCGTTAACCGTCTGGCGGGTATAGCGAAGCGGAATCGCCTGCTGACCCTGACCGTTTATCTGGTATTCGACATAAGCCGTATCGATGCCCGTTTCACGGTCGTCTGATATGCCCGCATAGACGGGTATGCTGTCGGTTGCTGCCGGATTGAAAATGAAATTTTTGCTTGGACTGAACAAAATGGACGGGGGCGACGTATCGGGCCCGAACTGGACGCGGTGTAAAAGCTGCACGCCCGTAGGCGATTTACCGGGATTTGTGTAGGTCCGTCCCGATACATCCTGGGCCTGAAAATAGTACCAGACATCGCCCTGCGCGAGGTTAGCAGGCATGGTGTAGGTATAATCAGCCGTAGTGCCCGCTACCAGCGTTGGGGTAATGGAGAGGAACGTACTATCGGTGCCCGTTGGCGCGCTCTTCCGGTAAAAGAACCGAACCGAATTGGCCCGAAGCGTGGTATCGCTTATGACGCGTGCCCGGAACACCACATCCTTAACGTCTTCGCTACTGACCAGGGGCTCGTGCAGCACCGAGGTAGTCTTCCATTCAATATCGGAGAAAAAGTTGATCACCAGCGGGCCGGGTGTATGAATCGCTTCGGCGTTGGCCAGTTGGGGCGTCATCAGCGAGTTACTGTCCACCCGGGTAGTTGTGCTTCTATACGTTTCTTCGTCGAGGTGGTAAACGCTCGACCCCCGGTCGAACGAAGAAGGTGCATACAGTTTAGCGCGTTGGCCGGTTTTTTGCTGCAGTATCGGACCGTTCAGATACAGGTTCCCGCCCGTTAGCTGTCGGTACAAGGCATTAGAGTTATCGGGGAATGCCAGTCCTGCTGAACTCGTTGCCGACACCAGCCGCTGACCCTGTCCATTCTCAATGAAGTGATCGAACACTGCCGGATACCCATTCAGCGTGTATTGGCCCGAAGTGCCGGTCGTACCAAAATACCCAATGAAACCCAATCCGTGACCAATTTCGTGCAGCACTACCGTGACCAGATCGGTCTGGCCAGCGGGCGTTTTCCCGTCGAGGCCGTAATACCAGTTGTTGTTGCGGTTAAAATCGGCATTGATGTCGGGATCAGTAGGATCATTCAGGTCACGCCGGGCAATTTTTTCGGCCAGCGCGATAGGATACACGCCCAGGGCTTTCTGGGTCCCATCGGAGCCAATCCGAATCTCGGCCGGACCAGCCGATCCCAGGACACCCCGGTTCTGGTTTGTCCAGTTCGCAGAAATATTGATGGTTACCGGCGAAACCAGAATGTTTGACCAGATGTCGACGGCGTACTGAAATGCGCGCTGGGCTTCGGGTGAAAAATTAGTATAGGTAACGTTAAATTTAGCCGTGGCCGCTCGACGGGCATTCGGATTCTGACGGCTCTTCAGAAACTCATCGGGTGGCAGAATCCGCGTAAACGCGTCACGTTCAACTTTATAACAAATCGTTTTAGGAACGGGTAACGCTGTCCGCATAGACCGCACAAACTGGGCGTAGGCCGTATTTGGCTTAGCCGAAGCGGTTTTATTTTGGGCGAATACCGAACCGGCCAGCAGAGATCCAACTAACACCAGCCCGGCAACGAACGGTCGCGCCGAGGATTTCCGGAAATACATGTACGCTGTAGAGTTATGGGTCAATAATCGGTTGTCGAACGATTGAACATTGGGTATTTGCCAATACGGGATTACACGGGCTTTCGTTTCACGCCGGTTGCGAATCCGGATGTGAAACGAAAGCCAAAGTAGCCACAGAAACCCCAGAAAAAAAGGTTAGCTTGCTTTCTAACGCATATTTTTATTATTCAGTATGAGCGCTTCGCTTTAAAACCAGCGAGACGGAATTGAGACAAAACCGAAGGCCGGTTGGTGCCGGTCCATCGTTGAAAACGTGTCCAAGATGGGCGTCGCATACATTACACAACACCTCAATCCGAAACATGCCGTGGCTATAGTCCTTTTCCAGACGAATCCGATCTTCTTCAATCGGTTCCGTAAAACTTGGCCAGCCCGTACCCGACTCAAACTTGGTTTTTGACTCGAACAGCTCGGTGCCGCAGCATACGCAGGCATAAACGCCCGGGTCATGCGTTTCGCAGTATGCACCCGCAAAAGCGCGTTCAGTGCCTTTACCCCGGGCAACCCGATATTGCTCAGGCGTGAGGATGCTGCGCCACTCCTCATCCGATTTGATTACTTTCTGAATCATCGTTATTCCTGTTAAGTGTCCCTGTTACGTACTAACGAGAACGATTCCCTGCCGGATTTGTCTTTCCCACGCTGTAAATTTGCAGTTGGGTCCGGTGTTAGCTGACGCGACCAAAACCGGACCCAACGAACATAAATCGAAGTAACCGTTGACCGTCCGCCAGATTTTACAGCAGTTTTGGGGATACACTTCCTTCCGGCCCATGCAGGAGGACGTGGTCAATGCCGTGCTGGCCCGTCAGGACACGCTGGTGCTGATGCCCACGGGTGGCGGTAAATCCATCTGCTTCCAGGTGCCGACGCTCGCCATGAAAGGTGTGTGCATTGTCGTGACGCCCCTCATTGCGCTCATGAAGGACCAGGTTGAGCAACTGCGTAAACGGGGTATCCCGGCCGCGGCCATCTATTCGGGCATGCATTACCGCGAGATCGACACGACCCTGGATAACTGCATCTACGGCAACACCAAGTTTCTGTATGTATCGCCCGAGCGGCTGCGGACAGAGATTGTTATTGAGCGCGTGAAGCAAATGACGGTTTGCCTGCTGGCCGTTGACGAAGCCCACTGCATATCGGCCTGGGGGTATGACTTCCGGCCGCCGTATCTGCAAATAGCTGAGTTCCGGGAACTGATCTCCGAAACGCCGATTATTGCCCTGACCGCTTCGGCTACGCCTGAAGTACAAACTGATATTCAGGAAAAGCTGGCCTTACGGGAGCCCCAGGTCTTCCGGCAGACCTTCGCCCGGCCGAACCTCTCCTACTCGGCTATTCTGGAAGAAAGCAAGAAAGAGCGGCTGCTCCGGATTCTGCAGCGGGTGCCGGGCTGCGCGATTGTGTACGTTCGGAGCCGCAAACAAACGCAGCAGGTAGCGCAGTGGCTCGTGCGACAGGGCATATCCGCCGATTTTTACCATGCGGGCCTGACAACCCAGCAGCGAACCGATAAGCAGGACGCCTGGATTCAGGATCGAACGCGCGTGATGGTTGCCACCAACGCCTTTGGGATGGGTATCGACAAGCCGGATGTGCGGGTGGTTGTGCATCTCGACGTACCGGATTCGCTTGAGGCTTACTATCAGGAAGCGGGCCGGGCGGGCCGCGACGGCCAGAAGGCTTACGCCGTCATGCTCTACACGAACGGCGATCTGGAGAGTCTGCGCTTCCGAACTGAACAGCTTTACCAGCCGGTTGAGATGCTGCGCCGGGTGTATCAGGCCGTGGCCAATTACACAGCCGTTCCGCTGGGCGGGGGCCAGTTCAGCAGCTATGACTTTGACCTGAGCACATTCGCCAATACGTTCAATTTACCTCCGCAGGAAACCCACTACGCGCTTAAGCAACTGCAACTGGAGGGGTTTATTCAACTGAACGAAAATTATTACCACCCTTCCCGCCTGTCGCTGGTGCTGGATAATCGGCAGTTGTATGAGTTCCAGGTGATGAACCCGCGCTTCGATTCATTCCTCAAACTCATTCTCAGGATGTATGGCGGGGAGTTATTCACCGATTTCGTTACCATTGCCGAATCGGCACTGGCGCGGGCGTTCATGATCAACCAGAGCGAGATCGAGAATCTGCTCGAACAGCTTCATCAACGTAATGTGGTGGTGTATGAAAAGCAGAAAGATAAACCCCAGCTAACCTTTCTGACTCCCCGGCTCGATGCCCCTTCGCTGCCGATCAATGTACCCGAGCTGAACCGACGTAAGGAGTTAGCCTTACGGAAAGTGCAGGCGGCCATTCTGTACACGGAACACCCCAAACAGTGCCGGACGCGGTTGTTGCAGGCCTATTTTGGCGAGAAACCCGGCCAGCCCTGCGGCATCTGCGACAACTGCCTGAAGAAGAAAAAAGAACCGGAGATCAATCCCTCGGCCGTACGCGAGGAGGTTCGGGCCTATGTGGCTCTGGCCAACGGACCAGGCGTATCGCCCAAACAGCTTTCCTATCATTTCGCCCAGACTGATGCCGAAACGCTGGCGCAGACGCTGCAGCAGATGCTCGCCGAGGAAGAGATTCGGTACACGAAAACCGGGAATCTTACGCTGAATCTGGGTTGACGCGCCCGGATTGCTCCTGGTTGCTTCGACTTATTTTTCTGTGCTGTATCCCCAATAAAAAATCGGAGACCAGACATGTAAGTATCTGGCCCCCGATCACTACGGTGGGATTGCCGGAATCCTGATGACGGATGTCCTCGCTTTACTGTATTGACATCCGTCGGTGACAAACCGTTGCGTTATCCTGTAAACGCTGAGGTATCGTTTTTAGTAGGCGCAGGCAGATCGTTTTTTCAGAAATCATATGTCCTGTTTAGCGTAATCTTTACGACTATGTACCCTAAGTTGCGGCTATGTTTAAACGCTTACTGCCCTTACCAATCCGTCGGCTGGTAAAATCCATTCTTTACCGGCTCTGGGATCAGTACGATTCTCTACGTGGACACCGTGACCCGTTAACTCCGCCACGATCGCGCATTTTTATTGGCGCGGGTGACTTCCGGACCGTAGGCCAGCGCTTCAAACAGCTCTTTACTGAACTCGGTGGGCTTAAACCGACCGATGCCGTTCTGGATGTGGGCTGCGGCATTGGTCGAATGGCCGTTCCGCTAACCAATTACCTGATTGCGCCCGATGGCCGCTACGAAGGGTTCGACATTGTAGCACAGGGGATTACGTGGTGTCAGAGGAATATCACCCCCCGCTTTCCAACTTTTCGGTTCCAGCTGGCCGACGTTCATAACGCTCATTATAATCCAAACGGACGTTTTCCGGCGCATCAATACCGCTTTCCTTACGCGGACAACGAATTTGACTTTGTTTTCCTGACGTCCGTGTTTACGCACATGGACCGACCGGAGATTGAGCGGTATACAACTCAGATTGCGCGGGTGCTCAGGCCCGGCGGTCGGGCGTTTATTACGATGTTTTTGCTGAACGATGAGTCGCGTGCGCTGATGGCGGCTGGCCAGAGCCAGTACAATTTCCGGCATGCACTTAACGGACGCTGGGTGTTTGACCCCACCAACCCGGAAGCGGGTTCAGCCTACGACGAAACGTTTGTTCGAGATTTATTCGCTCGTCACCAGCTCACCTTGCGGGAGCCAATCTACTACGGTTCCTGGTGCGGTCGAACAGACTTTACGTCGTTTCAGGATATCCTGATTCTGGAAAAATAACCGGCTCGCAGCCCAGCCAAGCCCCTGCTGGCAACAAAACCCTTAAACGCCTGTTTACCTAAATTGCAATGATCTTATCGGCAATACGGCCGGAATCGTGCAGTTCACTATACTCAACAGACGTATGAACCCTTCTGAATTTCGGCCCACGTCGGAAGACATTCCTGGGCAGCAATTACCCTATCCAGCCCGACAATCGGATATGGACCCTGCCCCCGACAGCGATTTGTCAAATTATAAACCAGCCGGCAAGCTCGCCGATAAAGTCGCAATCATCACGGGTGCCGATTCGGGTATCGGTCGTGCAGTGGCCGTCGCCTTTGCCATGGAAGGAGCCGACGTAGCGATCGTCTATAATGAAAACACCGACGATGCTAAATACACCAAACGTTTAGTTGAATCAAAAGGCCGGACCTGTCTGGTTATTCAGGCCGATGTTCGACAGAAAGCTAATTGTAACGATGCCGTCCGGCAGACTGTCGAGAAATTTGGCAAGTTGAATATTCTGGTCAATAATGCGGCCTACCAGATGGCTCAGCAAAAGCTGGAAGACATTAGCGAAGAACAGCTCCGGCGTACTTTCGACACGAATATTCTGGCGTACTTTTTTATGGCGCAGGCCGCCCTACCCCATCTGCACGAAGGCGACGCTATTATCAATACGGGCAGCATCGTTGGAATTGTGGGCAACCCGATCCTGCTGGACTACACGGCGACCAAAGGCGCTATCCATGCCTTTACCAAATCGCTTGCCATTCAGTTAGGCGAGCGCAATATTCGGGTTAACTGCGTGGCGCCAGGGCCGGTCTGGACACCCAATATTCCGGCCACAATGCCGCGGGACGAAGTTAAGAATTTCGGTCACGAAGTCGCGCTGGCGCGACCGGGTCAGCCCGAAGAAATTGCCCCGGCTTATGTTCTGATGGCTTCCAGCGATGGCAGTTTCATAACCGGTAGTATCCTCGAAGTAACGGGCGGCAAATTGGGATGAAGACCTTAACTCCAAGTGTCTACCCTGCTGGCACCGTCCGCGCGCTGCTGAAAACGGATCAGGTTACCGAAGCGACCCGTCAGGCGCTCACTGAACGTTTAAAGACCCCACCCCACCAGCCGACGTTTTTCTCGGCCGATGAGTTTGCCCTGCTGACCGCCATCTGCGACCGGTTGATTCCGCAAGACGGGCGTTCAGAACGTATCGATACAGTAAGTAGCATTGACCAGCGATTGGCCGGGAACAAGACCAACGGTTGGCGGTACGACAGTATGCCTGCCGATGGCGAAGCGTATAAGCGGGGCTTGCAGGGCATTCAGGAAAGTGCACAGGCTATGTTCGGGCAATATTTTGAAGCTCTTTCTGAAACCCAGCGGGATCTGGTGCTTAAAGGAGTTCAGTCTGCCGAAGCGCCGGGGCCAATCTGGCAGACGATGCCTGCCAACCGTTTTTTTGAGGAGCTACTGGCCGAAGCCACGGAGAGTTATTACAGCCATCCACTGGCCCAGGAAGAAATTGGTTATGTTGGCATGGCTGACGTACCTGCCTGGCAGCGCATTGGCCTGAATCAACTGGAACACCGCGAACCTCGGGAAATAGCGAATCCGGACTGATTTATCCGAAAGCACCATCGATAACTTCCAAAGATTAGGCTACTCACTATACAACCTATGAAGCACTACTCAACCAGTGAACCTGTCGATGCCGTTGTGATTGGCACAGGTGCGGGTGGTGCTCCGTTGCTGGCCCGCCTGGCGGCTGCGGGTTTACGGGTAGTTGCGCTGGAATCGGGTGATCACTGGAATCCAGGCAAAGACTTCCCGACCGACGAGCGGGCGCAAGAGAAACTATTCTGGAATGATGAACGTCTCAGCGCCGGTAATGATCCCCTACCCTTCGGAAACAATAATTCGGGCACCGGCGTTGGGGGCTCAACCCTGCATTACACAGCCTACACGCCCCGCGCTCAACCCGACGACCTGTGCATCCGGACGGATTTCGGCGTGGGCGCCGACTGGCCGTTGAGTTTTGAGCAAATTGAGCCCTATTACGACGAAATTGAGCAGTTTCTGGGTGTGTCCGGCCCAGCCAACTATCCCTGGGGGCCGACTCGGAAACGCGCGTATGCCTTACCTCCTTTACCAATCAATGGCGCAGGGCAGTTAATGGAGCGCGGTTGCCGGGAGCTCGGCGTTCAGACGTCACCGGCGGCTAACGCAGCCTTATCGGCTGGCTATTATCAGGAAGGTGTCGGGCACCGACCGGCCTGCACAAATCGGGGTTTCTGTCAGGCGGGCTGTAACATTGGTGCCAAGGCGAGTATGGACGTAACCTATATTCCACTCGCGATCCATCATGGAGCCGAAATCAGGGCTCAAAGCTACGTAACGCAGTTAATTACAAATTCATCCGGTCAGATCAGCGAGGTCATCTATATCCGTAACGGTCAGGAAGAGCGGCAAATGTGCCAGTATGTATTCCTTTGCGCCGGTACAATCGAAACGGCCCGCCTGCTTCTGGTGAATGAGCTAGCTAACAGCAGCGGTCAGGTGGGGCGTAATTTTATGGCGCATACGGCGCTGCAAATCTGGGGCGAATTTGATGAGGATATTCGTCCCTATAAAGGAATTCCCGGGGCGTTGATTTCAGAGGATACGCACCGGCCTGCGGATGCCAATTTCGCAGGTGGTTATCTGCTACAGTCCATCGGCGTCATGCCCGTTACGTACCTGAGTCAGATGGCGCGTGGCCGTGGTTTATGGGGTGCCGATTTGAAACGCGCGGCTCTGGCCTATAACCACGTCGCCGGGATTAACATTCTGGGCGACTGCCTGCCCCACGACCACAACTATCTGGAGCTATCGGATGAGAAAGACATCCGTGGGTTACCCAAACCCCGTATCTATTTTTCGAATGGCGAGAACGAAAAGCAGATGACGGTTCACGCCGACAAATTGATGCGAGCCATCTGGGAGGCCGCCGGTGCCCGCAACGTGTGGGCTTACCCGCGAAATGCGCACATTATCGGTACTTGCCGCATGGGGAATGACCCCGATACGGCGGTAGTGAATGCCGACGGACAGTCGTTTGATATTCCGAATCTATATATTAGCGACAACTCGATTTTTCCGAGTGCCTTAAGTGTCAACCCAGCTCTCACGATCATGGCGCTGTCGTTACGTATCGCCGACCGGTTTCTTGAACGTCACCGACGACTGGACTAATTGAATAACCATCTGGAAGCACCTCGCAAACGCTTGCCATACACTGAAAACCATTACCTGCCATGTCCAAAAACGGATTCTTAGACATTATCAAGAAACGCTTCGGCGAAGGCAATTACGAAGGTGATCAGTTCGGCGGGGCGGGTGGTCATGACGGGAGCGGCCTGCCCGATGCGAATCCAGGCAACTTTATGTTTGCGACGGGCATTGAATGTTCCTATCCAACCATTCAGAACGGTACCGTCCGGCGCGACCAGCTGCGCGAGTGCGGCCATTACGAGCGCTGGCGCGAAGACCTTGGTTTAGTTAAGGAAATGGGCCTGCGGGTGCTGCGCTACGGCCTGCCTTACTATAGTATCCACAAAGGTCCCGGCCAGTTCGACTGGAGTTTCGCCGACGAAGTTATGGCCGAAATAAAACGCCTGGACATTATTCCAATTCTGGACCTGATGCACTTTGGCGTTCCCGATTGGATTGGAAATTTCCAGAACCCCGAACTACCAATTCATTTTGCTGAATACGCCGGGGCCGTGGCAGAACGCTATCCCTGGGTGCGTTACTATACACCCGTTAACGAGATTTACGTTACGGCTCGAATTAGCGCCCGGGACGGTGTCTGGAATGAGCAGCTCAAAACCGACCGGGGCTTCGTAACGGCTCTCAAGCACTGCGTAGCGGCCAGCATTATGGGCAATCAGCAGATTGCCAAGCGCCGGAACGACTGCGTTATTGTTCAGAGCGAAAGCGCGGAATACACGCACGAGTTCAGCGCTACGCCCTCCCCGGAAATAAGCCTTTCGAACGAACTGCGCTTTTTATCGCTGGATCTACTCTACGCCAACCCGCCTTCGACAACAGTGTCTATGTACATGATGGACAACGGCCTGACCCGCGAAGAGTATAACTGGTTCATGGCGGGCAAGCCCCCCGGTTATCAGATTATGGGCAATGATTATTACGGTCGCAACGAACGGATTAAGCTGCCCGACGGCTCGATTCAGATCTCGATGGACGTGCTGGGCTGGTATGAAATTACCAAAGCGTATTACGAGCGCTACCGGATGCCGGTCATGCATACGGAAACAAATGTATTTGAAGCGGATAAAGCCTCTATGTGGCTCAACAAACAATGGATCGGCGTGCTGAGGATGCGCCGGGACGGCGTGCCTGTCCTGGGCTTTACGTGGTACAGCCTGATTGATCAGATCGACTGGGATACGCAGTTGGGTGAACTCAACAACCGGGTTAACGAATGTGGCCTGTATGATCTCAACCGTAAGCCCCGCCCCGTGGCCGAAGCGTATAAAACGCTGCTGAAAGAGTTCGGGCAAATCACCATTGTTCCCTACGGCGAGATGCTCGAAATGACCGACCGGCCCGCTCGCCTAAAGGTAAATGTCTGATGAAACGGCTGATAAACGGTATCCACCTGAACATTCTGGAACAGGGCAATGGCCCCCTTACGCTCATCTTTCTGCATTATTTTGGTGGCTCGGCGCTGGAGTGGCAAGTGATCATGAGCCACTTTTCAGCTCAGTATCGCTGCATAGCAGTAGACCTGCGCGGTCATGGCGATTCAGAAGCCCCCGCATCGGGTTATTCGGTTGACGATATGGCTGATGACGTAATCTGCGTAGTTCAGGAATTAGCCATTCAGGACTTTATTCTGGTGGGTCATTCCATGAGCGGCAAGGTTGCATTGGCCGTAGCGGCCGGAACCCCAAACCATGGTTCCCCAGCCGGTCTTCAGTCACTCTTGCTGGTATCGCCCTCCCCGCCCGTACCCGAGCCTATTCCCGACGATGAGAGGCAGATGTTGCTGACCAACCACGGCCAACGTAAAGCCGCGAAGAAAATGCTCAAGAATATTACGGCCATTTCTGTATCTCAGGCCATAAGCGAACAGATTATCGCCGATGACCTCCGTACGTCTGAGTCTGCCTGGACCGCCTGGCTGACAGCCGGCAGCAAAGAAGACATCACTTCCCGGATGGCTGCCATCGCAATTCCGGTTCATATTACGGTTGGCAGTAAAGACGGCGCCCTGCCGCCTGACGTACAAACCCATATGGTGCTGCCTTATTTAACAGACGTTACACTGGAACAAATGCAGGGCGCGGGTCATCTGCTGCCTTGGGAAGTGCCTGCTGAACTGGCTGCGTTCATTGCAAAAAAAATCGGAGTCTAACGTTGCCTGAAAATTCTAAGCACCTATCTTTGTAACCCAATTCGGGGTGTAGCGCAGCCTGGTAGCGCGCTACGTTCGGGACGTAGAGGTCGTGGGTTCGAATCCCGCCACCCCGACACAAGTAGAAACACAATGACTCAGGTAATCAACAACAGCTGGTGGTGGCACTCTTCCCAACGGGGATGAGGGTTGCCGCTATGTGTTTATACTAACACCATCAAAGGCTCACCGTCATCCCGGTGAGCCTTATTTTTTTCCCGTATAACCAAACGAAACTATGGAAACCCTCACAACAACCTCTACCCCCTACCGCGTCGTCAGTCGGCACAAGCGGATGCTGGCCGATATCATTACGCCCGTCAGCATTTACCTCCGTATTCGCGACCGTTTTCTGAACAGCATCCTGCTCGAAAGCTCCGACTATCACGGCAACGAAAACAGTTTTTCGTATATCGCCTTTGATCCGGTTGCCCGGTTTTCATACGACCGACCCGGGGGCTCTAAGGGCCTTTTGACGGTTCAGCTTCCCGGCGAACACGAGCAAGCCACTGAAGTGCCGCCCCAGCAGATGCTGGTTGCGTTGCAGGAGTTTAAAGACAGTTTTAAGCACGAAAAACCCGCGTTCCCCTTTATTACGAACGGCCTGTTCGGCTATTTTGGGTATCCGGCCGTGCAGAGCTTCGAGGATATTAACCTGAACGCCCCCGTTCCGGCAGAGAACCAGATTCCGGCCGCCGTCTTTACGGTATACCGTTACGTCCTGGCCATCAATCATTTCAAAGACGAGCTGCATCTGTTCGAGCATAGCTATCTCCGCAATGGCGACGTTGAGGCCGAAAGCACCCTCGATTACATCAGCGATCTGATTACGGGCCGCAACTACCCAACTTACTCCTTTTCGCCCGCCGGGCCCGAGCAGTCGAACTTCACCGACGAGGAGTTCCTGGCTATTATTCAGAAAGGGAAAGACCATTGCCAGCGGGGAGACGTCTTTCAGATTGTGCTGTCGCGCCGGTTCCAGACGCCCTTCATTGGGGATGAGTTCAACGTGTACCGGGCATTACGGTCGCTGAACCCTTCGCCTTATCTGTTTTACTTTGATTACGGTAACTATAAACTGTTCGGCTCCTCGCCCGAATCGCAGATTGTGGTCAAAGATCGGAAGGCAACCATCTACCCCATTGCCGGAACTTTCCGGCGCACCGGCGACGACATCCGGGACGCTGAACTGGCCCAGAAACTGTATAACGACCCTAAGGAATCCGCAGAGCACGTTATGCTGGTCGACCTCGCCCGAAACGACCTGAGCCGCAACTGCGACGTCGTGAAGGTTGAGACCTTCAAAGAAATTCAATACTACTCGCACGTTATCCACCTCGTCTCTAAGGTGGTTGGCGACCTGACCGAAACCGCCGATCCCTTACAGATTGTGGCCGAAACCTTCCCCGCCGGTACGCTATCGGGAGCGCCCAAGCACATGGCCATGCAGCTCATCGACCGCTACGAAAATCTCAGCCGCAGTTTTTATTCAGGGAGTATCGGCTACATGGGTTTTGAGGGCGAATTTAATCATGCCATCATGATTCGCACGTTTATGAGTAAAGATAATACCTTGTACTATCAGGCTGGAGCCGGGGTTGTTGCCAAGTCGGTCGTTGAGAGTGAATTACAGGAAGTACACAACAAACTGGCCGCGCTGCGCATGGCCATTGAACAGGCAAAAACGATTTAAGCTATGAAACTGCTGGTCTTAGATAACTACGATTCATTTACGTATAACCTCGTGTATATCCTCCGCGAGCTGGGCCATCGCCCGGACGTAATTCGGAACAATAAGCTGACCGTCGAAGAAGCGGGGCAGTACGACAAAATCATGCTCTCGCCGGGTCCGGGGCTCCCGTCCGAAGCAGGCATCATGCAGGATATGGTGCGCGAACACGGCTCGTCTAAAAGCATCCTAGGTATCTGTCTGGGTCACCAGGGCATCGGCGAAGTGTACGGCGCGTCGCTCGAGAACCTCGGCGACGTTCTGCATGGGGTAGCGCACCGCACGACCATTACCGACCGCAGCGAGTCGTTGTTTGCCGATATTCCTGATGAACTGACCGTCGGCCGGTACCATTCCTGGACGGTTGTTCCCGACTCGATTCCCGCCGAACTTCGTGTTACAGCTGTGGATGAACACGGCCGCGTAATGGCCCTCGCGCATACCCGCTTCGACGTAAAGGGCCTGCAGTTTCACCCCGAATCGGTGCTGACGGAAAACGGAGTGAAAATGCTTGCAAACTGGCTTAAACAATAAAGAGTGAAAGGGCGACATACCATGCGCCAGCCCAAGTACCGACCGTTCACTCTTCCGCTCATTCGCTCTTTGAACATGAAAGCAATACTGAACCACCTGTTTGAATACAAGCACCTGACCAAGGAAGAAGCGCGGCAAACGCTGATTGGTATTGGTCGCGGTGAATATAACTCCGCGCAGATCGCGTCTTTTCTGACGGTCTACATGATGCGCAGCCTGCGTCTGGAAGAACTCGAGGGCTTCCGCGACGCCATGCTGGAACTCTGCCTGCCGGTTGATCTCGGGGCTTACGACCCGATGGACCTTTGCGGCACCGGTGGCGACGGCAAAGACACGTTTAATATCTCAACGCTGTCGTCGTTTGTGGTAGCAGGTGCCGGGCAGCGGGTCGCCAAGCACGGCAACCACGGCGTTTCGTCGCTGGTTGGGTCTTCGACGATCATGGAACACCTGGGCTATAAGTTCACGAACGACGTGGGTGAGTTGCAGCGTAAGATGGAAACGGCAAGCATCTGTTTTCTGCACGCGCCCCTGTTCCACCCGGCCATGAAGAACGTAGCGCCCATCCGGAAAGACCTCGGCGTCAAAACGTTTTTTAACGTACTCGGACCGATGATCAACCCGGCAAAGCCCCAAAAGCAGCTCGTTGGGGTGTTCAGTCTTGAATTAGCCCGTTTATATGCGTACCTTTATCAGCAAACCGATAAGCGGTTTATGATCCTGCACGCGATGGACGGCTATGATGAGATCTCTCTGACGGGCGCGTTCAAGGTGATTAGCAACCAGACCGAACAGATACTGGAACCCGAGCAACTGGGAATGACTACCTTAACAGCCGAATCGCTGGCGGGTGGACAAACGCTGGACGAGTCCGCACAGATTTTTATGAATGTGCTGAACGACGCGGCAACCCCAGCTCAAAAACAGGCGGTTCTGGCTAACTCAGCGATGGCCTTGCTGGCTGCCGGGAAGGCCGAAACGCGGGAGGAAGCAGTAGCCCTGGCTCGTGAGTCGCTGGAAAGCAAGCGGGCTCTGGCATGTTTTAAGAAGTTGATTGCCTAAAACGTCATTTAGGATTGTTATAGTCAGTAGGTCATTTGTTTAATGACAAACCGTGACGATAAACGACAGCCAATGACACAAAGCGAATGACGATTCTTGATCAAATAGTTGCTCAGAAGCGAATAGAAGTAGCCCAGCGTAAAACCGAAACCCCGGTGTCGGTACTGGAGCAAATGCCCGACTTCAGGCGGGTGCCCCTGTCGGCGCGGGACGCCATTCAGGACCTGAATTCAACCGGTATTATTGCCGAATTCAAGCGTCGGTCGCCTTCCAAAGGCGTTATTAATGACCGCGCAGGTGTGGCTGAAACTACGCAGGGTTACGTTCGGGCCGGCGCGGCTGTGCTGTCGGTACTCACCGATGAGCCTTTCTTCGGCGGAACACCGGCCGATTTGCAGGCTGCCCGGCAGGCCAATCCATCAACGCCTATTCTCCGCAAGGATTTTGTCATTGATGCTTATCAACTCCTCGAAGCGAAAGCCTGGGGAGCCGACCTGGTGCTGCTGATTGCAGCCTGCCTGACACCCGCTGAAGTAGCCGACCTGAGTCAGGAGGCCCAAAATCTGGGATTGCAGGTGCTGCTCGAAGTACACGACGAGCATGAACTCGACCAGACGCTAACGCATACCGTCGACCTGGTAGGGGTTAATAACCGTAACCTGAAAACCTTTGAGACGTCAATCGAAACTTCGCTGCGGCTAATTGAGCGGATTCCGGACACATTCGCTAAAATCACGGAAAGCGGTCTGCACGATGCAGCTACGATGCGTACCCTGTTTCGGGCGGGTTTCGATGGCTTTCTGATTGGCGAAGCATTTATGAAAACGTCTGATCCGGCGGCTGCCCTGGCTGAGCTGGTTGCTCAGTACAACACAACGCCTTTACCCATCTAACTTTGTATAGCCATGAAAATTAAAGTGTGCGGTATGCGTGATGCCGACAATCTCAAAGAGGTTGCCGCCCTGGGTCCCGACTTTATCGGGTTTATTTTCTATGATCAGTCGCCCCGGTTTGTGGGCGAAGACCTGGATGCAGAAGTGGTAAAGTCATTGCCTCGTTCGATTCGCAAAGTAGGGGTGTTCGTAAACGCCAGCCCGGAGTTTATTCTGCGCAGCGTAAAGAAATACGATTTTCAGTACGTACAGCTTCACGGGAATGAAACCCCGGAATACTGCCGCAGCCTGCGTAACCGCGGTATCAATATCATCAAGGCGTTCCGGGTCGATGAGTCATTCAACTTTTCGATGCTCAACAACTTCAAGGCGCAGTGCGACTTCTTTCTGTTCGACGCCAAAGGCGATCAGCCAGGCGGCAATGGCGTAACGTTTGACTGGAGTATTCTGAGCCGTTACGACAATGAAAAACCGTTTTTCATCAGTGGTGGCATCGGTCTGAATAATCTCGATCAACTGACGAAGCTGAAAGGGATGAAGTTATACGGTGTTGACGTCAACAGCCAGGTCGAAACGGCGCCGGGTGTAAAAGACGTTGCGAAGGTGAAAGAGTTAATTGACCGGCTGCGACCGGTAGAAGCGGAAGAAACCGTCTAAACGCCGGCCGACAATTACCCGTTGATCCGCTGCGTTGAGCAGGTACGAACAAAACCACAGTAAACAACACATAAGCGTCAGCAACAGCGCGACTGGAGCAGCGATAAGCTTTGTCCGAAACCGCTATCTGCCCGGAGCTGCGTTAAGTTAAGCCTTTGAATTTTATGGCAACCACGCTCGAACCCCAGACCTCCTTTGAGGTAAACGATAAAGGTTTTTATGGCCGCTTTGGCGGAGCCTTCATTCCGGAGATGCTTTACCCAAACGTAGAGGAGCTCCGTCAGAACTATCTGCAGATCATAGCCGATCCTGCCTTTCAGGCCGAGTTCTGGCAGCTACTCGAAGATTACGTTGGGCGCCCAACCCCTCTGTTTCTGGCTAAACGCCTGTCGGCTGAACTCGGTGCAACGATTTATCTGAAACGGGAAGACCTTTGCCACACCGGTGCGCATAAGGTAAACAACACCATCGGTCAGATTCTGGTGGCGCAACGGCTTGGTAAAAAGCGCATCGTGGCCGAAACCGGGGCCGGTCAGCATGGGGTAGCAACCGCGACGGTCTGCGCTCTGATGGGCCTGGAGTGCATCGTTTACATGGGCAGTATCGACATGGAACGCCAGAAACCCAACGTCGACCGGATGCGGATGCTTGGCGCGACGGTCGTTCCGGCAACGTCGGGCAGTCAGACGCTTAAAGACGCGACGAACGAGGCCATGCGTCACTGGATAAATAACCCGGTCGATACGCACTACATTATTGGATCGGTAGTCGGGCCGCACCCGTATCCCGACATGGTCGCCCGCTTTCAATCAGTCATCTCGGAAGAGGTCAGGAAACAACTGTTAACGAAAATTGGCCGCGAAAATCCGGATTACGTCGTCGCCTGTGTCGGCGGTGGCAGTAATGCCGCTGGTGCGTTTTACCATTTTCTGCACGAGCCATTGGTCCGTCTGGTTGCCGCCGAAGCCGCCGGACAGGGCGTAACGACGGGACACTCGGCCGCCACAACCGCGCTGGGTAAGCCGGGCGTTCTGCACGGCAGTCGCACGATTCTGATGCAGACCGACGATGGTCAGGTAACCGAACCGTACTCCATCTCGGCTGGTCTCGATTACCCTGGCATTGGCCCGCTCCACGCGCATCTGTTCGACTCCGGCCGGGGCGACTTCTACGCCATCACCGACGACGAAGCGCTGGAGGCCGGTTTCAGGCTTAGCAAGCTCGAAGGCATTATTCCTGCCCTTGAGTCAGCCCATGCCCTGGCCGCTTTACACAAAATGAATCTGCAGGCCAACGATGTTGTGGTTGTCTGCTTATCGGGCCGGGGCGATAAAGACCTAAGTACGTATTCAAAGCATTTGTAGCCGTCATTTCGCGAACAGTAGGTTCTCGCTGCATACCATGACCCAGGAACTCACCCAAAACCGCATCACTGACCTGTTTTCGCAGAAAAGCGACCGGTTGCTCAGCGTTTATTTCACGGCTGGCTTTCCAAATCTCGACGATACAATGCCTGTTCTGCGCGGTTTGCAGGCGACTGGCGTTGATCTGGTCGAAATTGGAATGCCTTACTCAGATCCCGTTGCCGACGGCGAAACGATCCAGCTAAGCAACGGACGGGCACTGGACAACGGGATGTCGCTGAAAACGCTCTTTGCCCAGTTAGCCAACTGTCGTCAGGAAATCACCGTTCCGATACTGCTGATGGGATACATCAACCCGGTTCTGCAGTACGGTGTCGAGAATTTTTGCCGGATGTGCCAGTCGGTTGGTGTGGATGGGGTTATCCTGCCCGACCTGCCGCTGGATTTATTTCTCGATGAGTACGCGCCGATTTTTCGTCAGTATGGTATCCTGAACGTAAATCTCATTACGCCCCAAACGGCAGAGAGCCGCATCCGGCTGATTGATCAGGAGTCGGATGGGTTTATCTATATGGTGTCATCGGCGAGTATTACCGGCTCAACAAAAGGTATCAGCGATCCAATGCGAGCGTATTTTGAGCGCATTCAGGCGATGAATCTACGTAACCCGCGCCTGATTGGCTTTGGCATCAATAACCACGAAACCTTCGATACGGCCTGTCAGTACGCCAACGGCGCGATTGTAGGTAGTGCGTTTATCCGGCATTTACAGGACCACGGCACTTCGGCCGAGAGCATCCAGTCGTTTGTGCAGACGATTCGGTCCTGACGGCGTACCTTTGCAGCATGAATTCCGAGATTAATTTCGATAAATCCCCCGACGGACTCATTCCCGCTGTAATTCAGGACGCCGAAACCGGTAAAGTTCTGATGCTGGGCTATATGAACCGCGAAGCTTATGACAAAACTGTCGATGAGCAGATCGTAACGTTTTTCAGCCGGAGCAAGCAGCGGTTATGGACCAAAGGCGAAACCTCTAATAACTTTCTGCACGTTCGGGAAATTCTGGTGGATTGCGACGGCGATACGCTGCTGATTAAAACGAACCCAGCCGGGCCCGTTTGTCATACGGGCGCAGATACGTGTTTTGAGGAAGTCAATCAGGGAAAAGGTCAGTTCCTGAATTATCTGCAAAGCATTATTCACGACCGCAAGGTCAACCCCTCGGAAAAGTCCTACACAACGACCCTGTTTAACCGGGGCGTTAATAAGATTGCTCAGAAAGTAGGGGAGGAAGCTGTTGAGCTGGTCATCGAGGCCAAAGACAGTAACGACGATCTGTTCAAGGGGGAAGCGGCCGATTTGCTGTTTCATTTCCTGGTCCTGCTGGAACAGAAAAACATGAGCCTGGACGATATTGTGACGGTATTGCAGAGCCGTCATCAAAAACAATAGCTCGGGTTTGAGGTTTGTTCAGTGTTGCTGGCCTTGCAGCAAGGTCTGAGCCGCATTTCTCACCAAACCTCTATCAATTCATGGGCCTGATTATCCGAATTCTTATCAGCGCAGTGGCCGTTTACGTCGCTAGCGTGTTTATCCCCGGCATCTCCGTAACCGGTGGTGTCGGCACTTATTTAATCGTAGCCATTGTGCTGGGTTTTTTAAATGCGTTCATTAAGCCGATTCTGACGATACTAACCATTCCGATCACGATTCTGACGTTGGGCCTGTTTCTGCTGGTTATCAACGTTCTAATGGTGTATCTGACAGCCTATCTGATACCGGGTTTTGCCGTTAGTGGGTTCATCTCCGCTTTACTTTTCAGTATTGTGGTGGCTATTGTGACCGCCCTGATTGATGCGATTGTCTAGTTGATACTACATCATAACAAAGCCTGCCAGTCGGTTTACGCGCTGGCAGGCTTTACTGTTTTTTATACTAATCACCTTACCTGCACGCGCCCACCGGCTGAATGCGCTGAAAACTCCGGCGCGTAGAAGCATTGCACCGTAGCAACACCCGCCGAGAAATCGCCGGTCTGAGCGACCCGAAGATTATATTCAAACACGTGGGTTCCTATCGGCAGATAGCTCAGAAAAAAGTCCGTCGATGCGTCGCGGGGCGATTCATAGTAACCAAGGCCGTTCTGAAACTTGTACCCCGACAGGGCGCTCACCGGCTCAAAACCCGATGCACGACCGTCTTTCAGATGGACGTATTCCATCGCGCGATCGGTTTTCAGCACCAGCCGAACTTTGATCAGATCGCCGGGTTTCAAATAAGTTTGCGACGTAACGGGCGAACTAACCGGCCCACCGGGTGAGTGCTGCTGTATAAACAGTTCTTTCTGAACCGATAGACCCGCACTGCCCGGCATAACCCGATCCAGGGGTTCAAAATGCTGCCAGTATAACGCGCCCCAGGCCAGGCCTTCTGTTCTCTTCGTGATCTGGATAAGGCCCATCTCCGGCTTGATCTCACTGGCGGCATAGGTTACTTTCTGATAACCCGTAATGGCTTCGGTTTTCATGGCCCGGCTCTCAATGGACTGACCGCCTAAACTAACCTGTGCGGTAGATTTTGTGCTGAGCCAGTCGCTGCCCCGCAACAGCAACGCATATACGGCTTCTGTCGTAGCTTTTGTTGAGCCCCAGGACTGCGTTTGTTTCTGACGTATTAACCAGCGTTTCATCTTATCGATAGTGGCCTGATCCTGAGCAATCTCATTGAACGCTTCCATCAGGTATGCCTGCGTTTCGATAGGGGCCTGGTACCAGAATAGCCCCGACTGGTTATCGGGCCAGTACATACCCATTTCCTCTGATTCCCGCGCCCGCTCACGTAACGAAGCCAGGATTTGGTTGGCCGTTTTTGCATCGCCTAAACGAGCCAACGCCAGCGCGGCTAGGGCCTGACCCTGCAAGCTCTGTTTCAGCCAGTTATTGCTTACGCGTTGTTTCAGATACGCCAGCACGTCTTTGTCCATCGGCTGCTTCGGATAGAAGCTACGCGCGTAGAGGTACTGCGTTTCTGTAAATGGTCGTTCACCGCTCGTCTTACTTTTTTGCTGTTGCTGCGTAATCCACTCTTTTACCTCCGCGTCGGAATAGCGAATTGCGCTGGCCAGCATTTCGTTTAGTTGCGTCTGCATCGCGTCAGGAAAGCGAACCCCCAACTTTTGCAGATGCCCAAACCCACTCAGAATATGCAGGGTCATAGACAAGTCTGGAGTCATGCCGCCGAACCAGCGAAACGCACCGTTTTCGGTCTGCAACTGCTTGAGTCTATAGAACGTCCGCTGTTGTTCATCGGTCATGCGGTTTTGATCGAGCAACTGACCCAACTGCGCCTGCCGTTCGGCTTCGGAACGCGCTTCGGCCAGCCAGGGTGAGTTTTCCAGCGTAACGGCTTTTAGTTCTTCGTTAGACTGAAGCGGGTTCCGGGGCGATTTTCGTTTCCATTCGTCAATTACCTGCCTGAACGCGGGCTGACTTCCAACTATATGAGCCGCCAGGCTGTTGGCGTACAAGCGGCTGAACAGTTGTTCGGCGCATTCGTAGCGGTACTCCATCAGATAAGGAAGCGCCTGCAGGGCGTACCAAGCCGGATTGCTGGTTACCTCTACCGTTAGCCGTTCGTGCTGAACAGGCAGTTCCGGCGTAAGATTCGCGAGTTCTTTCAGCTTGAATGTCTTCGTTTCTGCTGAATTTGAACCATTCACCCAGAACGGCTGCGTATCAGTTATAAGCACCCGGTTTGGCAGGACGGGAATCGTAAACTCTTCGCCATCGGTGAAGCTGCCCGACCGGGTCGTCAGACGACACGTAACGGCTTCAAGACCCGCTGGAACAACCAGCGTCCAGGCAACCGACTGGCTCTGGCCACCCGCCATAGTAATGGAGAGGGGAGATGCCGAATGAGGCAGTCTACTATTCATCGGCTCACCCGTCAGCGCATCCACCAGCTCAAGAGTAGCCGAGCCAGATAAAGCCTTCCCGGTCAGGTTGTTTACGCGGGCCGCGAGCCGGATGGTGTCCCCCTCCCGAACGAAGCGCGGGGCATTGGCCGTAATCATGAGTTCTTTCTGCGTAATAATCTCGCGCTCAAAGGTTCCGGTTTTCAGGTCTTTTGTGTGGGCAAACGCCAGCAGTCGCCAGCGCGTGAGAGCTTCCGGCATGGTGAACGTCAAAACCACGCGGCCCTGCTCATCTGTTCGGAGCTGCGGGAAGAAAAAGGCCGTTTCGTTGAAATTCCGACGTGGGTTTATGAGTCCGTCGGTTGATGGATTAGCCGAGTTAGTATTTTCGGCAGCAATAGCCTCAGGCAATTCCGTTGTAGCTTCTGCATCAGCAGCCTGAGCGGCACCTCCGCCCCCTGCTTCCCGTTTGGAAACCCTCGCGCTCATCATAGCCTGTTTGGATGGAGCAGCACTGTATTGAACGGCAACCTCCTCTTCCAACGCCTGCCTGTCGGGCTGCATTCGGAAGCTGATGGTTTTCTGGCTAACTGTTATTTCGTTTGTTCTATAGCCAATCAGCGAAAAGACCAGCACGACGGATTTACTATCCGATGCTGCCGGGAGCGAAAACGTTCCCTTTGTATCTGTACTCACCCCGGTAGTAGTGCCTTTCAGGAAGATACTAACGCCCGATACGCCTGATCCACCCCTGTTTTTTACAATACCAAACAAGCGCTTCCCTTTTCGCTGAACCATTACGCGCAAAGCCTGATCCGAAACGCGGTTACGTCGAAACAAAGGACCACCGTAGGGCGTAAACCGATAGTTGCCCCAGCTTAGCTGATCGTACTGGCGGACAGGAGCGGGGGGCTCAGGCCGGTAGCGGTAAACCAGAGGATTGCTTTGCCGGCTATAAAGCCCTACGTAATGCCAACTGTTTCCTGATGGCCGATACGGCTCGTAAATAGTCGTTGGCCAATCGAGCCGGGCGAAGGCATCCAGCGATGCGTCGTAAAGAGTAGCTACCAGTTCGGCGGGTGTCTGGTTCAGGCCAGCAATTGTTAGCGTCCAGGTTTCCTGCTGGCCGGGCCTGAGTTTATTGCGGAACGTCTGGGTTTCAATCGTCAACTGCTTATTCGTGAATGGAACCGTAATCACCTGCGATTTCTGGTACAGTCGTCCGTTCTGCATCATCAGAAAATGCACCGCAAACCCACCCCGCTGACTTTCAGTTACCGAAAAAGCTACCCGCCGGGGTTTACCATCGGTTTTTAGCCACTCCTGCCGTTTGATTTTATGCTGTTCTTCCACCGTCATTAAAACCCAGCCGGGCTGGTTGTTACCGACCCAGAAAACAGCTTCTCCACCCGGTTCAGCCGTGGCCTTCCGCGCCTGCACCCAGCCGTCGGCGCGGGCAGAGGCAATGGGTTGCGCCCCGTCAATGGCCGAGAAAAATGCCTGTTCACGGATCGTATCGCCGGTCGAGCTGGTAGCAGTCATCTCCGCGACGTATTCGCCCGGAGCGTACTGCGTCAGGTTAGGCTTAAATAGCGAATCGGTGGGATAGGTTAGCGTCTGCTGCTGCACGCGATTGATTTTTGGCCACGCACGCGGGTCCAGTTCGTTGGCGTAAAGGTCGTTGGGAAACAGCCGCTTAAACTCCGCTTCGCTTAGTAACTGACGATCCGGACGCTCCCAGAGCCGACTACGCAGGGGATATGATGGAGGTTGAAGCCGGTAAATTGTTAACAAGCCTTTGGCAGATACGTTTTCACCTGACTGATTCGTGATTCGTACCGGAAACGTAACGACTGCGCTGTCAGCCGGCTGACTTTTCTCGATCTGGGCTGGAATCGCCAGTTCAATCTGAAGAGCCGAATAGCCGATTCCCAGCGTCCGGGTGGCGCTACGAGTTTCGCCCGCCCGGTCGGTTACGTCAATCGTTATAATGAAGTCGAAGATCGGATTGGTCTGACGAGCAATCTGACGGTCGGGCAGGGCAGGAAACGACAGACTTACGTTGCCCTGCGCGTCGGTTTGCGCCACGCCATTCGTGATTTCGGTTTCTGACCTGTACCGGGGCTGACGGATAGACCACCAGTCCCAGCGCGGTCGGTATCTTCGAACGACCCGGAACCGTACCTGTCCTTCATCAACCACAGCCCCGGCAAACGTTTTTACCTGCGCCGAGAGCGTAACGGTCTGTTCCAGGCGGAATGATTGCTGAATAGGCTTGATCGTAACCTCGAACGTTGGGCGTTTGTATTCTTCAACCCGAACGGTTGTGCTGCCGTGGCTGGTCTGGATGGTCATCAGGCCCGTTAGCCGTCCTACGGGTGCTGTAAAGCTGGTACTATACGTACCGAATTCGTTGGTTCGCACGGTTACCTGAGAAACCCGTTCGCCATACTGATCGAGCAGTTCGATTGTCTCGTCCTGGCTGGGTTTTACGTTAAACTGGTTAGCCTTTCCTTCGTAAACCAGCCCTTTAACGTAAATGGGCTGGCCGGGCCGGTAGATTGCCCGGTCGGTGAAGAGTTTGGTGTACGTCCCGACTGGCTCCTCGCTGGTATTCCCACGATAGTTGTAGTTGTATTGCGGATCGGAAAGCAACGAGTCGGCCCCCCGGCTGATGAGGTAATAAAAGCTGGTTTGGTCCGGAAGTGCATTGGCGGGCACGTTAACCTGACCGTTATCGTCTGTCTGATAGCGTGCAGATGGGGGGCCTGCTGTCTGCCCTTTTACAACCAGTAAGGCAACCGACGCGTCGGATAGCGGTTCACCCGTTCGCCGGTTTACGACAAACAGCGACTGACGTGAGTTGTCAGGTCGGGTATTCGTCAAGGCATAACTAATCGAGGAAATGCTAAACGCTACATACTGAACCTTTTCATTGCCAAATGTGCTGTCTGTTGTCAACAATACGTATTGACCAACGGGAAGGCCCGCAAGCGGCATCTCAACTGAATGCTGATAGAGATCGCCGTCATTAGGTAAGGTGACTGATCCTTCTGCGATGGCTAGCTGCCTGAGCCAGTTTTTGATAATCTGTTTACGTTGGTCTTCGGTACCAGATTGATTCTGTTCGGCCGTAAGCGCCTGTATCGACTGACGCAGAATCCGGTAGCGAATCTGACCGATATTCTGGTACGTCACGAGTGCCCGAAATGGCTGGCCGGGCGCATTTACCGGCTCTATCTGGAGCGAATAAGTCGGCTGTAATAGCCGGTTCAACAACTGTGCAGCCTGCTGGCCGGGAAGTGTTTTCGGGTAGCGTTTTATCAGATCCCGACAGATGTCAGCCGCCTGTTTACGGTTCCAGCGGGTTTGGGCAGTATCTGCGCTACCCAGCGCAAATGGCTCTTCAACTCGTTGGAATAACCTGTTATCACTGGCCATAAAGTAGGCCAGTTGATACCCATAAATAGCTTCTGCGGTTTGGTTTTTGTATCTGGTCATCTGGGCCGTTAACGTCTGGCGGTATAATGAATCTTTTTCCGGCACAACGCTGTAGCCATGCACAAACGCCAGCCGCAGCACATCAGCATCGGCCAGAGCCGTCGGGTCGGTATCGGTCAGGTGAAATGCCAGCAGTTGCTGATAGAGCCGTAACGCCTGATACCGGCCTGACAGCGAATCACGGCTCTGTATGGAAAGATTGGCAAAAACAGCGGGCCCTCTGAGGTAATCCGGCTGATCGAGTTCAAATCGAAAAATGGGCTTCAGCAGATCAGGCTCGGTGTTTTGAAAAAAGGAAATAGTCCGGTGCGCCAGTAAATCAAACAACGTTGGCCGAAGGAGCCGGGCATCGGGGTCGCCCTTGTCCAGAAGCGCGTCATACGCGGAAATCGGCGTTTTCTGGAGCAGAGCCTGCTGCTCAATAGAGGCCAGATACGTTCCCGTAATCGTTTCAATCAGCCGATGCGCATCCCAGGTCCGGAAGTCGGCTTCGTTCGAATTGCCAGATGGCTGCCCTATGGTGGCCCGGTCATAAAACTTGTAGCGATTTTGCTGGAAATATTGCCAGTAGACGTCTGCCAGCACTGATTGCAGCACAGATTTAGCTGGTTCTGGGGTGTCCTGTATATCAGCCTGTAAGGAACGAACCAGCTCTACATAAGCATCTTCGTCGGAATAACTTCGGAAGATTACCCGGTGCATAGCCGCCTTGGCAACCTGCGGATAATTGCGCGCCGTTTTCGCTTCGACATAAATATGGTTCACAATCGCCAGTGCCGATTTAGGCAAGCCTTTGGCAGCCAGCGAATCGGCTCGTTGCCAGTCGCGGGCGTAATCAGAGAACTCCTTATCCGGCCGACGATTCTGCGCCAGAGAAGAGAGAGGCAGAATAACTATTAACAGGGCAAGAGCGAATAAGCGCAGCATAGTGGGGTGGGTAAGTCAGGCAATCACTAGTTCATTGACCTCTTTCGATGCGCAAGGGTTTAGTTTTCCACAAAAAGAAAGCCCCGACTTCCGGCCGGAAGTCGGGGCTAACCACTCATTGTTTTGCTATTGCTTCAATAAATAAGCCGCCAGATCAGCGATTTGCTGCTGGCTCAGGCCCATGGATGAAGGCTCCGGCATCAGGCTTTTCTTGTACTGCCGACGGGTGTTCACATTATCTGCCGGGATAGTGTGTTTCTGGCCCGTTACGCCTTTTATCACCAGCGCCTGTGCGTTGTCGCTAACGAGTAAGCCGTAATAAGCCTGACCGCTTTTTGTCGTCACCAGCCAGGGTTCGTATCCAAACGCAAGGCCCGCGCTGGGATGCACAATGGCATCGAGCAGGCTATTCTTATCAAACTTCTGGTGAATCATCGTCAAATCGGGGCCAATATCGTTTCCCTGCTGCCCGTATCGGTGACAGGTTGTGCAACTGGCCTTAAACACGCTCATTCCTTTTTGTTGATTACCGGTTAGGGCCGCAATCTGCGCAACTGCAGCATCAACGTTCGTGCTGCTGGAGGGCACAACCGGCGCTTTGGTGTCGGTTGACGCTACGGTTGATGCTACCGTAGGGGCTTCGGTCGGAGTGCTTGTGGTTGTAACGGTAGTGGTTGTCGGTTCAGGTTTAGGCTTCCAGGGAAAGTATTCTTTGCCCATCGTCCGAACAGTCTGGTCCGTATTGGTGCGTATACCGGGACCGGCCGCTTTAATCAAATCTTCCGATAGCTTATCATCAGCCGCTAACCCGATCAGCAATTTGGCCCCCTCTACATCCCGCGACATTTCAATGGCGACTTTACGTTTTTCGGAATCGCTCTTATACTCATCCAGCAGAATCTGCCGCTTGGCCAGCATCTTCTGCTCCTCAGCCGACACTTTTGTGGGCATTACCTCTTCCCACTTCACAAGGGTTGCCCAGTCGTTGCCCCGCCGGAAGCCAGTCCAGTACTTGGCCTGCTCCGCAATCGACCCATTGTCTGATTTGACCAGATCCATCATTGCCTGAGCAGCGGCCTGACTTTTGATAAAGCCTAATGCAACCACGGCTTGCCGCCGGGCATCCGCTGAGAGCGTCGATGCCTCGGCGCGCTTTTTTAGCAGGCTCACCGCTGAGGGCGGGTGTAGTTCCCAGATGAGATTAGCCGTTCGCTGATCCCACTTCAGGGGGTCGGCGGGCAGGGTAGGGCGGAGGTCCGCAAATAAAGCTTCTTCCTTGCCATCAGCAGCCTCACCAAGTGCGGTCAGGTAATAACGGTCCTGCCCGTCGTAACCCTTCACCAGGTTCAGCAGCATGAACCGGCAATCGGCGTAAGGAATGTCGCGCAGAGCCACGGCCACTTCGCGCCGAACGGCTGCATTGGGATCAGTAGCCAGATTACCCAGCAAGGGCAATAACGCTTTCTGCGAGGCTGTCAGGCCCGGATTTGACTTTGAATTTTCGGGAGTGATGCTCCGCAGAGCTCTCAAGGCCGTAATACGTACGGGCGCGTCGCTGGCTTTCAGCAATCGCTCTACCTCAAATTGCCCTTCGGCACCCAGGTGAGCCAGCAGGAAGATAGCCCGCGCCCGGTGATATGGATTCGGTGACGACAGCAAGGCCATTACCGGTTCGATAACTTTTTCACCCTGCTCTTTCAAGGCTTCAAAGCCCAGCGCCCGAACGTTAACAGCCGGGCTAAGAAAGGCGGCCATCTGTCCGGCGGTTGTGTTCAGGTCGATTCGGGGCGACCGGAGCCGTTTTCCTTTGGGCGTAATGCGGTAAATGCGGCCATAGCCTTTACGGTCCTGCATCTGATGGCCACCCACAACCGGATCATACCAGTCGGCAATGTACAGCGCGCCATCTGTACCAACTGCTACGTCGCTCGGCCGGAACCACTTACGGGTATCGCTGTCAATGTCGTTCCATTTGTAGTTCTCATCAACCTTTGGAAAGGTACTGATGAGATCCGTGCGGGGCAGTCGGTAACCCGCGCCCCACGGCTCGGGTTTATACCCAAAGATTACGTTCCGGCCCGCTTCGGCGCTCAGTAACATGCCCCGGTACTGCGGCCCCAGTTCATCACCTTCGTAAACAACAATACCCGTGGGCGAACCCGCGCCGGTGATGTCACCAACTGGTAAAACGCCCGGATCGTCCTGGTGCCAGTGGGCGGTTGGAATCGTCTGTCCGGGGCGCTGGTCGGCCTGCCAGTAGCGGGTGCCATCGCTGCTAAAGTACCCGGCATTGGCGCCTTCCATCAGCCAGCTCGTGCGACAGGCAACAACCTGATCGTCATTGTCGTTCTGCCACATATTTCCGTACGAGTCGAGCGCGGTTTCGTAGTTGTTGCGGAAATTATGCGCCATCACCTTCAGCCGGGAGCCGTCCGGATTGATGCGTAGCGCCATACCACCCGTCCAGACGCGCCCATCGTCGCTGACCTGATTGCCGTGATTGATTTTGTTATGAGGGGTTCCACCAACGTACAGGCTACCCGACCGGAGCGTCCAGCCATCTTTGTCCGTCACAACGTGCGGGCCGGCATTGCCCGTGTTGAAGTAGTATTTACCATCCGGCCCGACAACGACCGCATGAAGGGCATGATCGTGGTCTAACCCGCCAAAGCCGGTTAGCATAACCTCTTTCCGGTCGGGTTTATCATCGCCGTTTTCGTCCGTATACACGACCAGATTGGGCGAACATGACACAATCACCTTATTGCCAACAACGGCAATACCAAGGGGCGAAACCAGATCTGGGTCAGTTACAAAGACCTTGCTGTCGTCAGCTTTACCGTCGCCGTTCGTATCCTGCAGAATCACAATACGTTCGCCTTCGGGGTGGTTCAGCCGCTCTTCGGGTTTGTTGTTGAACTTGCGGTAATTGACCGCTTCGGTAATCCAGACCCGCCCCCGTACGTCAATATCCATGTTGGTTGGGTTATAAAACATGGGGGCCTCGGCCCAAAGCGTGGCTTCGAGGTCGTCGGGTAAATACAGCCGGGTCGAATCATTACCTACCACGGCGCTATGCTGCCGCATCGGTTCATCCGCCGGAGCCGACCGAATGTCCTGCTTTACGGGTTGCATGACCTGCGCAGCCAGAAGCACAAAGCCGGTTGTTAACACCAGCGGAAAAGCAGAAAAAGAAAAGGTTGTTCTCATCGTGTCTTTTTAATTGCTCCGGTGCCTTAGCCCGGAGCCAGAAATTTCAAGTCTGGCCCCGATTTTATAAATCGAGACCGGGGAATTTCAACCAAATATCGCCCGAACGGTCCGGTTGTTCTCAATATAACTTTCCAGCATGGGCTTTCCGGCGGGCACCGCTCCTTCCAGCTGCAGCCAGCCCTCATACCCAATGTCGTCTAACGCCTGCCGAACTTCCACTAAATCTACGTCGCCTTTGCCCAGTAAGTGGCCGTTTTCTTTCAGGTGAACCTCACAGATACGGTCTTTACCCAACGCCCGGATTTCCTTGAAGATGTCGTATCCCATGACCGTTGAGTTGCAGACGTCATAATAAACTTTTACGGCCGGAGAGCCAACGGCGTCCAGAATGGCCACATGCTCTGGCGCCGAAAGCCACGACTCGATGCCCAATACTACGCCGGCTTTTTCGGCTTTGGGCGCTACCATCTTCAGCCGGTCAATGACCACCTGCGTGCCTTTAGGGTCATTTCGAAGGTCGTTGTTCGAGAAAAATGCCAGTAAAACGTTTTTTACGCCCAACGCCTTGGCGACGTCGACACTGTCGGCTACCCAGGCTTCGGTGCGCGGATCAGATTTGTAAGGGATTTCGTTTAGTAAACCGATAGCCAGTCCGCTGATGGCAACGCCAGCCCGCTGAGCCGCCTGTTTAACCTGCTGTTGCATAGTCGCCCGGCGCAGATGTTCGGTGTCAGTTCGTGTGTTCAGACTTACCTGCACACCGTCGAGGCCAATCTGTTTAGCCACCGCAAAGGCGTTGCTATCGCCCGCAGGCCCAATAGACCAATCGCAGGCACCAATCCTGAACCGGCTCTTTAAACTAAGCCATTCCCGGTTGTTAATAGCCGCCTGTGCCGGATAAGACAGTACGGCTAAACCGGTCCCCAATGAATAGCGTAGCGCATCGCGACGATTCATATATAAATACCTAATGACGGTTTATCAAAACTACAGGTAGAAAAAATACTAATCTTTACCGTAGGAAAGGGCTTTTCGAAAATTTTTTACCTCGTTTCCAACCGTTTCCCTTATGGAAGGGTCTTTTTTCTGTCAACGTTGATATGCAGGATGAATACGCATTAGTCGAAGGATGCCGACGAGGGGATCGGATTGTGCAGCGACAGCTCTACGAGCGGTTTGCCGGGAAGCTCTTTGTGGTCTGCAAACGATACGTTCGTGATCCTGACGAAGCCGAAGACGTTCTGCAGGATTCGTTCGTAAAGATTTACCGGCACATCGAATCGTTTCGATTCGAGTGTCCTCTTGAAGCCTGGCTGAAACGCATTGTGATCAACACGGCCCTGAAACATTTACGTAAACAGAAGCCGTGGGAGCACACAGCCGACGTACAGGAGTTGGGTCCGGTGCTGCCGCAGGCAGATGAAAGCCTGCCCACGCTGAACTATCAGTACCTGCTGCAACTGATTCAGGAACTGCCGCCGGGTTGCCGAACGGTGTTTAACCTGTATGCCATTGAAGGCTATAATCACCTGGAGATAGCCGAGATGCTCGACATCGCCGAGGGGACATCAAAATCGCAGTATGCCCGGGCACGGGGTCTGCTGCAACAAAAATTACAATCGGATAGTCGTACTGCGGACGGACGGATCGCAGCCAACTATTCATACGAACAACGACTACGAAATGAGTGAGCTTGAGCAAAACATACCGGACGATTTCTGGCAGAAAGCCTTTGAGGAGGCCGCCGAGACGCCCCCGCCCCGCGTGTGGGATGCCGTCGAGCGTCGGTTAGATGAGTCCAATGGACCACGCATTCTGCCATTATGGGGTACGGGGCTGGCCTCGTCCCGACCGTGGGTATGGGGCGTCGGAGTGGCCGCTGCGCTGGCGTTGCTGCTGGTGGGCTGGTGGGTTATGAGTCCGGAATCACCCAGCCGGTCTATAGCTCAGAACCGCCCAGCCAATCAAACTGAACGTATGGCCGCGTCTCCAGCTCGGGCGACGGAACCAACTACAAACGCGTCCGAACAGGCGGTTCAGGAACAGAACACGGATAGGATTGCGGCAGCTAATAAGAAAGTTAAATCTATCGACCAGTCGTCTGCTAAGCGTAATCATTCGGCGACAACTGCCCCGGTCTTTACGCCAACGGGTGAGTTTAGCTCGCAGATAGCCACTCTTGCGGCTGATAAAGCCCACCCTGTTAGCAGGGCTGCGACCGCATCATACGCAAATGAACCGCAACTGGCGACGAAGCTCCCGGCGGATAGCCGAATGTCATCGATTGCGTTTAGTACGGCGTCGGCAACTTCAGGTATGAGACACTTTGATCAGCAAGGCGAGCTGACAGTTAACCAACTGGCACACCTTCCTCTGCACCTGCGTGAGCCACGACCAATCAACCGGATTGTCTGGTTCCGTCCCGCAGAGCTGGATATTGAACCGGAAATGAGTCAACTGAAGCGCGAAAGCCGGGAATTATGGGCCTCGGTGAGTATGATGCCAGGCGCTTTTAACCCATCCGTAGCGTTACGTCCGGCGCAATCGGTAATGGCTAACTCATTTGTTTCAAATGCCGCGCCAATGGCTCAACCTTCGGTCAACAGTCGGCCAAACTTCTCCGTAGCTTACCAGGCTGGCGCAGGCGTTCAACTGACGGAACACTGGTCGGTTGAATCGGGCATTGGTTATCTGGCCGGCCACTCTACGGTCGAAAGTCCGACGCAGACCCAGTTTGCCAGCATTCAGGCAGTAGCAAACAACCCGGCAGCCGCCGAGAATCTTTACGTCAGTGTGCTCCGGCAAAGTTCAACGAATAATCTGGCCAGCAACAGTCCTTCGTCCATGTACGGCAATCTGGCTCCAAACGATCGAAACGTTATCCAGAACTACAACGCACAAACGCGGCAGTCGCTGACAAACGACTTTCAATACGTGCAGGTTCCCTTTCAGGTGGGCTATCAGCTACGGCCCCGCAAACGGCTAGGACTAGCGCTACTGGGTGGTTTGTTAACAAATATTTTTGTTCGGAATACCGTTGGTGATGAGCTGGTGGTTACGCCCGGCGACGGTATTTACCGACCCGTATCGTGGGCTGCCTCTATGGGCGCCCGGTTCCGCTACCGCCCTTCGCGTCGGTGGTCGGCTTCGCTGGCGGGTCTTTATCAGCCGACATTAGGGTCAGGCACGCGGCCGAACGCGCAGGTGCGGAGCCAGCCAACGTCGGCGGGTATGAGTTTTGGCCTTGACTATCACTTTTAGACCGTACTGCTATGAAACTGCTAGTTGTGGCACTTATTTTCTCAGTAGCGCTCGGCCACTGTACGAATACAGCGCTTACACCAACACCTGAGCAGGCGTCCGCCGATGCCCTGACAATCCGCACGGGAACGTCGTTCGGCATGTGTGCGGGGTACTGCGTACATGAATATGTAATCAACGGCACAAGCGTCGCCTTAACGCAAAGCGCTACACGCACCCAGAACCAGCATCCAATCCGAACCTGCCAGTTTACGATTAATGAGGCCGACTGGAGTGCACTGAAAGCCGCGGCAAACGTCGATGCGTTCCGTCAGCAGCCCGAACGGCTGGGTTGCCCCGACTGCGCCGATGGCGGAGCTGAATTCATTGAGTTACAGCTCAATGACCAGAAGCATCGGGTTACGTTCGAGTACGGAAAAACGATACCGGGTTTCGAACCACTGGTCGACTTACTGCGTAGGCAACGGACGGCTCACCCATCCTGTAAGTAGCTGATTCCCTGACCAGGTTTTGAACTTTATCGCCGTTTGAGAGTCATAATAATAACCTGTGGCTGTCAGGTCACCCTGTTCACAACATGATTGATTTTTACCGGCACGGCTGTGCTTTTAAAATCTAACTCGTTGTAAAGTATGAAAACGAACCCTTTTGTAAGGTTAACCGCCATCGTAACTGGTTCTATGCTGATGGCGCTTAGCTGCAAGAACTCAACCGTAACGCCTACGCCGAATCCTAATTCGGCAACCGGTGAACTGCGCGTCTCGGCACCCTTTGCCAGTCAGACGACCCAGTTTGCATTTGATCTGGCCAATCGAGTTATCGCGCAGGACGGGCAGGCTAAAAACGTGTTTATTTCGCCATTGAGCCTGCATATTGTGCTGGGCATGCTTCTGAACGGAGCGAATGGACAAACGGCACAGGAAATTCAGAAAACGCTTAAACTGGACGCACAGACGCTGGCCGAAGCCAATCAGACGTATCAAAACCTGATGCAGAACCTGCCCGCCGTGGACCCGAGCGTGACGATGACGCTGGCAAACTCGGTTTGGTACCGGAATACGTTTGAGGTAGCGACATCGTTTCAGGACCTTCTGAAACAGACTTTCAGCGCAGAAGTGTCGCCCCAGGACTTCAACGACCCGGCTACAGTCGGCAAAATAAACATCTGGGCCAGCCAGAAAACCAATGGTAAGATTCCGAAGGTTATTGACCAGATTCAGCCCAACAATGTTATGTTCCTGCTGAACGCTTTGTATTTCAAGGGTGACTGGAAAACGCAGTTCAATCCGGGTCAAACTATCGATGCGCCGTTTAAACTGGCTTCGGGCCAGTCGGTAACGGTGCGAATGATGCGGCTCAATACAGAGCTGCGCCGGACCAGTCGTGCCAACTTCATGGCCTTTGAACTGCCCTACGGCTCCGATAAATTTGCGATGACCGTATTGCTGCCCGCGCAGAATGTTACGGCTGAGTCGCTGGCCAGCACCTTAACCAGCGCCGACTGGAACCAGTTGCAGAAAGACATGACCATGGGCAAGATTGATATTGGCCTGCCTAAGTTTACGTTAAACTACGAAGTCAAGTTGAACAATGTGCTAAGTGCTATGGGTATGCCAACGGCGTTTACCGATCGTGCTGACTTCACTAAGATGAATGCAAACGGCGGGCTGACGCTCAGCTTTGTGAAACAGAACACGTTTGTTGCGGTTGACGAGAAGGGTACCGAAGCAGCTGCCGTAACAACGGGTGGGGTTTCGGTCACGTCAGCGCCTGTCCCAATTCTGTGCGACCGGCCATTTGTGTTCGTCATCCATGAAAAAGCATCGGGAACCGTACTGTTCGTAGGCCGGATTGCCGATCCAACGAAAACAAACTCATGAGAAACGCTATTCTGTTAGCTTCGCTACTCCTGCTGATGGCTTTTCAATGCAGCAGCGATAAGGAACCCGTCGTAGCGCCGGGCGTAGCGAAGCTGATTGGAACCTGGCGGCTTGTTGACCCGAGTTCTTCCTACGACGTAACGCTTCAGCTGGTGCTGGATAAAGAAAACCCTCCGGTTGACGTTACGCCATTCAAAGCCAGTGGAAGATCGTCGGTTAATCAATACAATGCCTTGTTGTTTGCCGCTGCCGATGGCATGATTCTGGTAAGTGAAGTAGGTAGCACAAAAATGGCTGGCCCCGCCGAAGCCATGGAATTTGAACAGGCTTACTTCACGAATCTGAAGAACATTGTTCGCTATGAACTGACAAACGACCGGCTGCGGATTCAGTATGGAGGCCCAAAGCCGGGCGTACTGGTTTACGAAAAAACGAACTAGACTATGAGAACTATAATCATTGCTCTGTTCACGACCGTAATTGGGCTTTTTGCGTGCACGAAAGAAACCGTGCTCAGTTCCGCCGATACGCAGCTTGTTGGCCACTGGAAGCTGATAAAAATTACGTACGGCTTCTCGCAGGTTAGCACGACGCCCGAAAAGGCGGGTTACTCCGAAACAATTGAGTTTAACACCGACGGAACTTACCGGCGACTTACTGAGAATAAAGACGGCCAAAAGGAAGAAAAAGGCCGGTTTTATACCGATACAAACCCGAGTAAAACCGCGGAAGCTATGGCTATTTTCTTCCCGGACCTTAACGTGGCGCAGCCTTATTCATTTCGGGACGGCCATTTGTTTCTTTACGAGCGCACGCCCGTAGGTGCCACAATTGCCGACGGTTCAACGTACGAGTATAGTAAGCAGTAAAGCAAAGCCCTATCTGGTTTGCTGGAATAGATTTAGTGCCAATTGCTGACTTTTTGTGTAAGATCAATATTGCCCGGCCGTAATCAGGACAGCCGGGCAATTTATTTTCTTCGTTTCCAACGCTTTTGTCACCACAGGAATCTTTACGGCAGAACCGAGCTATTTCCGTCTATGAAGCCGTATGCTTTACTCGTTTTTCTGCTCCCGCTCCGGGGTCTGATGAGCTGTACCGACAATTGCGAACAGGTGCGAACCTTTCGCCGATACACGCCTTATCAAATACCCTTAACCGAATTACGGCAGACGGTGGCATCGGGAGCGCCCCAGCCTCTCGTCGAGCCGGGAAAACTCTACATTAAGGATCAGTATCTGTTCATTGTGGAAGTCAAAAAAGGCATCCACATTTTCGATAACAGCGATCCGGCTAACCCCAGGGCTATCTCGTTTTTATCCATTCCGGGCAATGTCGATATCGCCGTTCGGGATAATTTTCTTTACGCCGATAGCTTCATTGATCTGGTCGCGCTGGACATCAGTAACCCGGCGGCAATCAAGGAAGTAAGCCGTACGGAAACCGGCTTTCAGAACGGCGTGATTGGCCGCACGAGCTGGTGGTACGACAAGCTCAATGCGAAGATTTCGGACACGAAAGAGGAAATTGCCACCGAAACCGTTAAGACCGACTGTGAGGGTACGTTTAATTTCCTGCCCTACGTCGCTTCGTCGATTGCCTGGTTCGGACGCTTTTATGAGGACGCGGCTTTTTATAACGCATCGGCCGCTCCGAGTACGGGCACTGGCGGTACGCCCACGACGGGTGTTGGCGGCTCAATGGCCCGGTTTGCCATCGCCAATAACCAGTTGTACGTCGTCAACAACAACTCGCTGCAGCTCTTCGATATCAGAACGGCGGCCACACCCGTAAAAGGCAAAACCGCCAGTCTGAACTGGAACGTTGAAACCATCTTCCCTTACCGTTCAAATCTGTTTATCGGCACCTCGTCGGGTATGTACATTTATGACATCACTAGCCCCGCCGAGCCTAAACAGGTGTCAGCTTTTTCGCACGTTCGCTCCTGCGATCCGGTGGTTGTGCATGAGAACTATGCTTACGTTACGCTTCGCGGTACGAGTGCCTGCGGTTCGGGCAGCCAGGATGTTCTCGATATCATCGACATCAGCAACCCAGCCTCGCCCCAGCGCGTAAAGACCTATCCACTCGAAACGCCCTATGGTTTGGGTATTGACTACCCGACACTGTTCATCTGCCAGGGACAGAAAGGCCTGCGGGTATTTGATGCCAGCAACCCGCTCAACCTGCAATCCCGTCAGACGTTTCCGGACGCGCATGCCTTCGATGTCATTCCTGTTTCAAAAAGGTTACTGATGGTGGGAAACGATGGATTGTATCAATACGACTATACTGACCCGAACAATTTACGGCTACTCAGTAAGATTGCCGTCCGACGGCCATACTAACCTCAACCCAACGCCGTTCCCATGAAAAAACTGTTTACGTTGCTTTTAGGGCTTTTGCGTATCGGCTTCGTGTGTGCACAAAACGAACCCATCGCTGCCGGCCGCTGGTTAACAACAATCGAAATGGGTGTTCAGACAGGCCGCGTACGACCCGACAATCTGAATCAGAATTACGGCTACTGGTCTTATTACCCGGCGCCATACTATAGCCAGCGACCCGCCGGAAACCGGGTAGGTTTAACAATTCATGCGTTCTCGGGTTATACCTTTACGCCTTCGCTCCATGTTGGATTGTCAACAGGCGTAGATTATTACAATAATTCAGCTTTTTTTCCGGTAGCAGCAACTGTTCAGGGAAATATTTTCAAGCGCATACAACGGCTTACGCCTTTTTACTGTCTTGAAAGTGGGTACGCGTTCCGAGGACCGAACCCCCACGAAAAAGAACTGAAAGGAGGCTGGCTATGGAGTCCGGGTATTGGCTTACGCATCAACAAGGGAAACGGCACGGGTTTCCTCATCAGCGCCGGCTACAAGCATCAGCAAGCGCGGCATATTGCATCCGTAGACGGCACCCAGACGCTGTCGCAGGTAGAATACCGGCGTTACAACCGGCTGTTTTTCAGAATGGGATTCAGTTTTTAAGTGCTATAAAAAACGTTATGAGAAAAGTAGTTATGCTCGTTATAGGAGTTACGCTCTTTATAACCGGCTATCACCAGACCCGCCGACAAACCGAATATGTTACGGCTAAGTCGGCCATTACAACGCCTACCTACACAACGCCCACAACAGTTTCAGCCGAAATGAAAAAATCCCCGGCTTTTCGATTTGTGGTAAAGCCCTCTTAATAAAAAAGGCCTTCTGAATATTCAGAAGGCCTTTTTTATAGACTATTTTGTTCCTTACGCCATCGCGAACTTATTCTGATTCCGTTTGCGCTCGTTTTCATCCAGATAAATCTTCCGGATTCGCATCGACTTAGGCGTTACCTCCAGATACTCATCCTTCTGGATATACTCCATTGACTCTTCGAGCGAGAAAGCGATTTTGGGGGCAATCTTTACGTTGTTGTCCGAACCCGATGCCCGCATGTTGGTCAATTGCTTGGCAGTCGTTACGTTCACAACGATATCATTCTGGCGGTTGTGTTCGCCAATTACCTGACCCGTATAAATCTCATCGCCCGGCTCAATGAAGAATACGCCCCGATCCTGGAGTTTGTCGATCGAGTAGGCAGTAGCCGCACCGCTGGTCATGGAGATCAGCGAGCCGTTGATCCGCTCCGGAATGTTGCCTTTGTAAGGCTGGTATTCCTTGAACCGGTGCGACATGACAGCCTCACCAAAGGTAGCCGTCAGGACGTTGGAGCGCAGACCAATCAGACCACGCGATGGAATTTCAAACTCCAGGTGCTGCAGATCGCCTTTTGGCTCCATGATGAGCAGGTCTCCTTTGCGCTGCGTAGCCAGTTCAATGACTTTACCTGCCGTTTCTTCCGGTACGTCAACCACGAGGATTTCAATTGGCTCGAGTTTCTGACCGTTTTCGTCTTCTTTATACAATACCTGCGGCTGACCAACCTGCAGTTCATACCCTTCGCGACGCATGGTCTCGATCAGAACTGACAGGTGCAGGATACCCCGGCCAAAGACTAAGAAGCGGTCTTCGCTGTCGGTATTTTCAACCCGCAGGGCAAGGTTCTTTTCAATCTCCCGATACAGCCGGTCACGCAGGTGACGCGACGTAACGAACTTACCTTCTTTACCGAAGAAGGGCGAGTTATTGATCGTGAACAGCATGTTCATCGTCGGCTCATCAACTGAAATCCGGTCTAGCGCTTCGGGATTCTCTGCATCGGTCAATGTGTCGCCAATCTCGAAGTCTTCAAGGCCCGTTACGGCACAGATGTCGCCACACTGAACTTCAGTAACTTTCTGCTTGCCGAGACCTTCGAACGTGTGCAGTTCTTTAACGCGTACTTTTTTAACCGAACCATCCGACTTCACAAGGGCCATAAAAGCACCTTCTTTCAGCGTACCACGGTGCACGCGACCGATGGCAATCCGACCCACGAAGGCCGAGTAGTCGAGCGACGTGATCTGCATCTGCGGCTGACCTTCATTGATCGGAGCAGATGGGATGTTTTCGACGATCGTATCGAGCAGATACGTAATGTTGTCGGTCGGCGTTTTCCAGTCCGGACCCATCCAGCCCTGCTTCGACGAACCGTAAACCGTTGGAAAATCCAGCTGATCTTCGGTAGCGCCGAGGTTGAACATCAGGTCGAACACCTGCTCATGCACTTCGTCAGGCCGGCAGTTTTCCTTATCGACTTTGTTAACAATTACGATCGGCTTCAGACCCAGTTGCAGGGCCTTGCTGAGTACGAAACGGGTTTGGGGCATCGGGCCTTCAAAAGCGTCAACCAGCAGGCAGACGCCATCCGCCATTTTTAGAACGCGCTCTACCTCACCACCGAAGTCACTGTGGCCCGGGGTGTCGATAATGTTGATTTTTACGTCCTTGTAGCGTACCGAAACGTTCTTCGAAACGATGGTAATACCCCGTTCGCGCTCAAGATCGTTGTTGTCGAGGATCAGGTCGCCAAACTCCTGGTTCTCCCGGAAGAGTTTCGACGCGTGAATAATTTTGTCAACCAGGGTTGTTTTGCCGTGGTCGACGTGAGCTATAATAGCTATGTTGCGAATTGATTGCATACAGTCTGAGCTGTGATTCTGGTGATTTATCTGCTGAACTATGATTCCCTCCGAGTTAGCGTAATCAATTGAATCACACGAACCACAGTTCAAGCCAGTTTCAAACCGCAAAGATACAAAATTTTACGCTGAAACCCAGAATTTTACAATTAATAAAACAAAAAAAGGGCCTTAATAAGGCCCGACTCTGTTATAAATCCAATTTCTTAACATTAGCTTAATGATTCGGGCAGCCGCAGGGGTTTTTCTTCTTAAACAGACCCGTATTGAAGAGCCCTCCCCGACGGGGTTTATAACCTTTCCGCTTACGGCCAATGGTCGTCATTTCAGACTTGGTTTCACTCGCCGAAGCCATCGTTTCAAACGGAATCTCGACCAGTATCAGCGACGCAGAGAGTAATAGCAGTACTTTCGTCTTTTTCATAGTGAAAGGTCGTTTTATGCTTAACGCCAAAGTTGCGGAGTTTGTCATACAAACAGACAAGATTTTTTAGTCAATATGGCTGATGATTCTGATTTTCTCATCGTCTACGGCACGTTGCGACCGGGTTTTACTAATTCTCCTGCCCAATATCTCCGTCAGCATAGCCAATACGTCGGCGAGGGCACTTTCCCAGGGCTGCTGGTCGATTTAGGAACTTACCCCGGCGCTCTTTATCAACCCGACAGCCAGACAAGGGTATGGGGCACTGTATACCAGCTTGGAAATGACAAATACCAGCTACTAGATCGCCTGGACGAATACGAAGGAGTAGGAGAGAGCTTCCAGCAGCCAACGGAATACGTCAGAACGCTCATTCCCGTTCGCTGCGGCACCGAGACGCTTACCTGCTGGGTTTATCTATATAATCTTTCCACTGACGGCAATCTATGCATTCAATCGGGCGATTACGTAACGTACTGTCTGGAGCGGATTACAATCAATAACTCTAATTTGTGAATTAGCGATTGAGGTAAAAATGCTCTCTATGGTACCGAACAAACTCGGTGGCGATACGGTGCCTACGAGCATCAACCATAAGCCGGCCATCCAAGCCAAGTAATTGCAGATCGTCACTTATTGAATAGCCGCCCAAGTCAAGTTGCGCGTGGTGGTTAGGACACAGACATAGCAAATTGCCTAAGTTATCCGGACCATTATGTGGATTCCCTAAGGGCTGAATGTGTGCAGCTTCCGCATAAAAACCGGCATTGGTAATTAGGCGTACCTGACAAACCTGGCAGGTGTACTTATACAACGTCTTAACGTAACGGCTTAAGGCCGTATCTCTCACAATTCGTTGTATAATTTGCACGGCCCGTGGAGTTGCCAGATAGGTACTCTCTGGCTCACTTACCTCATCGTTAACAGCCTCTGGATCCTGAATCTGCTCCAGCCGATAACGCCAGATTGTAAAACCAGATTTTCCTTTCTCCATCCAGTATTGCGTAACGCGGTACAGACCGTCATACCGGTAGCCAGTTGCGGGTGCATAAGGTGAATGACTATTTGCCCCGCGGATAACGCGCACTGGCAGGCCAGTTGCGACGTTTTGTGCCAGTGCCAGATTGTAGCCAACTAGTTGCTGGTCAGCAACCTGCTTACCGGATTTCAGATCGCGTCCTCCATACCCTGTATACAGAATCAGATCTGGCCAAAATCCTCATCATCTTCGTATCCTCCTGATAGGACAATGGAATCGGCACCTTCCGTTACAGAGCCACTGATGCCAGCCTGCCGAGGCTTATGTACACCGCTCTGCGCCAGTTCGATACGGGTTTTGAAACTGTCGCCCAGACGGTAGAATGAAACATGACCAAATACCCGCATCGACATTGCTTTGCTCACTAGCCAATATAAACAGAAACAAAAATACCGGCCCACCAGAGCCGGTATTTTTGTTGTTATTAACTATTCAACAAGACCTTACCTTGGGCCGCGGGAACGACCGTTGTTGTAGTTATTCCCCCGATAACCGCCATTGGGCACCCCAGCCCGGGCATTCGGCGCATTATTGTATCGATAACGGGGCGTTACGTAGGTTCGCCGTTCAATGATTACCGGCGGACGGCGATATGCATAGGGCCTATAGCCGTAGTTGTATCCATAGTAGGGGCGGGGACCATAATAGCCAGGTGCAGGTCCATAAGGCGGAGCCGTGCGAACACCCACGTACGACGGTCCGCAACTTGCTAGTAATACGACCAGCAAACCGGCCGTCAATAAAGGCATGAGTTTTATGGTTTTCATAATCAAATGCGATTTAATCGTCAACCTTTTCTGTTAGACAACCCGGCCGACAAAAGGTTTAACCCTCTTCTAAAAAACGAACCCCATAGCGGTTTAGTGCCATGGGGTTCAACAGGAGTGGAGGTTATTACGCCTTTAATCTGTCTTTCAGATAGTTCAGGGCCAGCTTATAGGCATCAGCCGTGGCCTCCTTGTCGTAAACCGGATTGCTCGGATTGGCAAAGCCATGACCGGCATCATACATTTTGATCGTTACCTTTTCGCCAGCTTTCTGCATGTTTTCTTCAAACTGCTTCACCGACTCAGGAGTGATTCCTTTGTCGCGGCTCCCGAAAATACCCAGTACGTCCGTGTTCAGCGTTTTCAGCTTTTCAACATCCTGCTCCGGGCGACCGTAGTACATGACGCAGCCCTTAGCCTGCTTGCCCTCCAGCAATGCCGACTGAAGCGAAAGCATACCCCCAAAGCACCAGCCAACGCTGGCAAACTCCGCCTTAGGGCCTGCGTAAGCAATCGCGCCCTTCATGATGCTGTTGAGCCGGGCTTTATCGGCGCTCTGCATCAATTTACCAGCCTCAGATGGCTCAGTAGCTACTTTACCATCATACATGTCTACGGCCAGTACGTTCACATCTTTAAGGTCATTATAAAATGATTCGGCCTGTTGTTTGATATTATCGTTCAGACCCCACCATTCCTGATAAACCAGCAACCATTTGTTAGAAGGCTTTTTCGCCTTCAGCAAAAACCCATTGGCCGATTGTCCGTCGGGCGTTGAAAACTTAACCATTTCACCGGCCCCAACATACGTGAAGGGCAAAGGAGCTTCGTGTAGGCGCTGAAAAGCCGGGTCGGCTGCCATCATGGCCATGTTATTAGCAGGCGCATGACAGACCGGGATTTTAGTTTCTTCAGGCTTTGGCATCAGCCACGAGAAGAACGACATGAAAAACGAGAGACCAGTGATAAAAACAATCTTCATACAAGCTTGGAGTTGGTTAGGTAAGCTATCTGCGTAACGGGTTGATCAGGCAAATGGTTGACAAAGTAATACGAATTAATGTATCTACTTGTAATCTGCAAAAGCAGATGTAGCTCAGGCTTTTGTTAATTCAAATATTGTAATCTCCGGTAAAATACCAACCCGGCCCGGATAGCCAATGTACCCGTAACCCCGGTTTACGTAAAGCCGCTGGTTGCCTTCCTGGTATAATCCTGCCCATTGTTTATAAAAATACTGGGCAGGGCTCCATCGGGCAGCCCGGCCGATTTCTACCCCAAACTGGGCGCCATGCGTATGCCCGCTGAACGTTACGTCAATATCGGAATACTTCGGCCGAACCTCAGCGTCCCAGTGTGTCGGATCGTGGGATAGGAGTAACTTGATAGGGTGGTCTTCAGTGCCGCGGTAAGCTTTAGCCAGATCCCCAGCCCGCAGAGCTGCCGGACCAAAACCGAGGTTCTGAACACCAATCAGGGCAATCTTGTCACCGTTCTGGTCCAGAATTTTGTGCTCATCGAGCATAATATTCCAGCCCATCTGGCGGTGGGCGGCTATCACGTTCAGCACATTCTGCCGCTCGGCCTGCGCGCTCGACCAGCGAACATACTTACCGTAATCATGATTGCCGAGCGTTGAATAAACGCCCAGCGGAGCTTTGACTTTATTGAAAATGTCAATATAGCTGTTCACCTCCTCGGCATGGCTATTGACTAAGTCGCCCGTAAAAAACACCAGGTCAGGCTTTTGCTTCAGGAGTAAATCAACCCCTCCCCGAACGGCCGTTTTGTTGAAAAAGCTTCCCGAGTGAATATCTGAAATCTGCGCAATCGTCATGCCGTTGAAGCCGGACGGCAGATTTTTCAGCGGCAGTTTGACGCGTCGGATGCGGTAGTCATGCGCCCCGGACAGAATCCCCCACGTAAAGCCAACCAGGGGCACCGCTCCGGCGACGATGGCCGTTTTCATGAGGAAATCTGAGCGCGAAATTGCATCCTGCGGAACCGTACGGGCCGTTGGAATTGTCTGGCGCGAAGTGTCTTCTACTGCCTCGCGAACCTCGGGCTTATAGAACAGCGAAACGATCCAGCGGAAAAATCGGCCGAGATCGTCAATGAAGATAATGAGAACGGCGAAAAATTTAGAGAAGTAAGGAATGGCGATACTGGCCCAGATGAATGTGCGGGTATGGCGCCCAAGCGAATCGGGCGGCAGGAGTTGCATAACCACATAAGATACGATGGATACCACCGTAAAGCCCCAGTAAATAATAGCAATGGTTCGCTGGGTGGTTTCGCTGGTTGACCGAACGAGGGTACGAACGGCCTGATACACGTACCAGTCAATGAGAAGAAATAAGATAGGTACGATAAAAAAGAAGACGGTACGGTTCATGACAATACTAAAAACATATGGTAAACCAGGTGGACTATACAATGTTTTTAAGCATACACCGAATGAAGAAAGACACGGCGAGCGCAAAGTTTCCCCTGTGCCTTCCGTGTCTTTCTTTGTTCAGAATAAACTTATACTAACTCTTCTTCCGGCTGCTCTTTTGGCTCCAGTGCGGGGTCTTTCTTCCCGAACCACTTCATCCGGATACGTTCGTTTACCCAGTACATACAGGGCACAATCACCAGTGTAAGTACAGTTGAGAACGTCAGGCCGAAGATGATAGTCCAGGCCAGGATGTTCCAGAACACCGCGCTGTCGCCACCGATAATGACGTTCGGAGCCAAATTGCGGAACAGGCCCACGAAATCGACGCTTAGGCCGAGCGCTAACGGAATCAGCCCCAGTACAGCGGCCGAAGCCGTCAGCAATACCGGCGTCAGACGCGTAGCCCCGCCCTCGATCACAGCTTCACGCAGAGGCATACCGCGTCCGCGCAGCTCGTCGATAAACTCAATGAGCAGGATTCCGTTTTTCACCACGATACCCGCCAGCGCAATAATACCGACACCCGACATAATTACGGAGAAGGTTTTGCCCGTAGCCATGAAACCCAGCAACACCCCAATCAGCGACAGCAGAATTGTGAAGAAGATAATCAGCGGTTTCACGACCGAGTTGAACTGCGTAGCCAGAATCAGGTAAATCAGCAGGATGGCTACTCCAAAGGCTGTCATCAGAAACGTAGCGGACTCCTGCTGGTCTTCCTGCTCACCACCGAGCTTCACAGAGTAGCCGTTCGGGATCTCCATCTGATTGATGACCTGCTGAATCTGCCCGTTAATGACGTTGGCATTGGCACCCGGTACCACATCGGACCCAAGCGTAACAAGACGCTCCTGGTTCTTGCGGTTAATCTGGCTGAACGTTGTCGAGTAGCTAATATCAGCTACCGACGAGATCGGCACCTGCCGCAACTGCCCGCCCAGATTCATGTCGCGGTAAACGATATTCAGGCTCAGCAATCGCTCAATCTGGCTGCGATCGTCCTGTTTCAGTCGAACCATGATCGGGTGCTCATCTTTGGCATCGCGGAACTTCGAGATTTCGGTACCGAACAAAGCCGTACGAATAGCAAAGGCGACCTGCTGCGCCGAAATGCCCTCGCGCTGCGCTTTATCCTTGTTAATATTGACCGTAATCTCAGGCTTATTGGTAATCAGGTCAGACTTCAACTGATCGATCCCTTCGATACCCGCCTGCTGAATCCGCTGGCGAACTTCTTTTTCCAGCTTAGTCAGCTGGGCAAATTCCTCACCCGCAATCTCAATCGAGATCGGTTTACCCGTGGGTGGGCCATTGGCTTCGCGCTCAACCGAAATCTCAGTGCCCGGAATACCCTGAACGGCGGTTCTGATCTTTTCGAGAATGGCCGACGATGACCGCCCTCCGCGATCCTGCCCTTTTATAAAGGCTATTGTTACCTTCGACTTCTGGGGGGTGGCGTTGCGGTCGGGGTTGAACGGGTCACCGGCGTTTTTTCCGACGTTGGCGATTACGGAATTCACCATGTCTTCAGCCTTCTCGTCTTTGAGCGTCTTGAACACCCGCTGCTCAATGATTTTCGTCACGGAGTCGGTCACGCGGGCGTCGGTACCAATCGGCATGACATTGTAGACGTACACGTAATCGGGCTCACCGCTGGGGAAAAAGATAACCTTAGGCTGCACGATACCCATCAGAACAAACGTGACGGCCAGCAGTACAAACATGCTCAGGATGGCACCTACGGGCCGGTAGCCCACCAGCACCCACGAGATGAGTTTACGGTAGCCCCGCATCAGTTTAGGCAACCACTTTTCCTGAAACGGCACGATGATCCGGGGCGTCAGGATGTAATGGTTGAAAACGTACAGAATGATGAAGAAGATGAACAGGTTACCAATGCCGCGATCAATCACGTAGCCTATTCCTGCCAGTACTGTCAGGATCAGAAGCGTCCGCTGAATCTGGGCAAATGTTGGGTTCGTGCTGTGCTCCTGTTCATCGTGCCGTTTCATGAACGAGACCGCAAAGACGGGGTTCATTACATAAGCGACGAACAGCGACGCAAACAGCGTCAGGATGAGCGTAAGTGGCAGAAACTTCATGAACTCACCCACAATCCCCGGCCAGAACAGCAGCGGGAAGAACGGGGCAATGGTTGTCAGCGTACCCGACAAAACCGGCACGAATACCTCACCCGCGGCTGCCTTTACGGCCTGCTTGATGTTCCAGTTTCTGTGCAGGTTAAACAGGCGGTGTGTGTTTTCGATAACCACGATGGCGTCGTCGACCACCAGTCCCAGGCCAAGCAGAAACGCAAACAGAACGATGGTGTTCAGCGTAAAAGCCGCACCAACGACCGGCCCGATAACAGGCATGAGTACGAAAGCCACCAGCGCCGAGAGCGGCACCGACAGACCCACGAAGATGGCGTCGCGGATACCCATGAAGAACATGAGCACCAGTACCACGAAGATAAAGCCGAGTACAACGGTATTGATTAGATCATTGAGCTCGGCGCGGGTCCGTTCCGACTGATCGGCGGTTACGGTTATGTCAAGACCCGATGGAAACCGATCTGCCTTGTACTCGTCGATGGTCTGTTCAATCCGGTCAGAGGCTGCAATCAGGTTGGCTCCGGCCCGTTTAATTACGTTGAGGGTCACAACCGACTTGCCACTCAACCGGGCAAAGTCCTGTTGTTCTTCAAACGAATCGCGTACGTCAGCCACGTCGCCCAGGCGAACGGTTGCCCCCGTAGCAGTGCGAATCTGCAGGTTTTGCAGCGACTGAACATCCGTAAATTCGCCCTTCACCCGCAGCGTTCGCCGAACACCGTCTACGTTCAGGTCTCCACCCGACACGTTTACATTTTCGCCCTGTACCGCCTGTTGAATATCGTAGAAAGCCAGTCCTGCCGACTGCATCCGGGAGAGATCGACGTTGATCTGAATTTCGCGTTTCAGGGCACCCACAATGTCGACCCGGCTAATTTCGGGCATGGCTTCAATGGCATCCTGCATGTCCTCGGCATAAGTCTTCAGCTGATTCAGCGAGAAGTTACCCGCGAGGTTAATGTTCATGATCGGAAACTCCGAGAAGTTTACGTCCTGAGCCGTGGGACCATCATCGAGCTTCTGAGGCAGATCGCGCTTCGATTTGTCGATAGCATCCCGAACGCGCTGCAACGCTTCGGCCGTCGGCACGTCGGGGTTAAATTCAACCGTAATGAGTGAGAAGTCCTGCAGCGCATTGGATTTGACGCGCTTCACGCCCGAGATGGATTTGATCTGCTTCTCAATTGGTTTGTTAATCGTATTCTCAATATCGGTCGGCGCTGTACCGAAATACACCGTCTGGACGATGATTGTCGGCACTTTGATGTCCGGGAACTGCTCCTTGGGCAGGTTGTTATACACCAGCAGACCGCCCATCGTGATAATGAACGTGAAGATGTAAATGGCCGTCCGGTTCTCAACACACCAGTTGGTAAAGCTGAGGGTTTTTATGTGTTCTGCTTTCATACCTTGAGGTCATTTGTTGTCATAAAGTTGTCATTCGCTTCGCGTCATTGGATGTCATGGGCACTCGGTTCAGAATGCCACAAACTGACAGCGAATGACTAAAATTTGATGGGTGTGCCATCGGTCAACTCCTGATAGCCCTGCGTTACAAGCTGATCGCCCGGCTGCAGGCCTGCAACCACCTCAATCTGCCCCCCATAGCTCTGCCCGGTCGTGATTTTCCGCGACTTGGCCACTTTCTTGCCACCCTCATTCACGGCTACGTACACCAATTGTCCCGACTCTGTGTTCTGAATCAGGTTTTGGTTAATAACCAGGGTATTGGGCTTATTTACGTCGTTGATTTTAACCTGTGCCAGCATATTAGGCTTCAGGGCGTTGTCTGATGGCAGCGGAGCCTCGATTGTAAACGTGCGGCTGAGAGGGTCTACGGTCGTCGATACGAAGTTGATGCGGGTTTTCAGCTCCTTGTTCACGTCCGGGAAACGAACAATGACTTCATCGCCCCGGCGCACACTACCCGCATACGTATCGGCCACGTTAGCTTTTACTTTCAGCTGCGAAAGGTTGACCACCTGAAACATCGGTATGCCCGGTCCGGCAGCCGAACCCACTTTGGCAAACACCTTATCGACTACACCCGAGATAGGGGCGGTTACGCTCGACTGGTTTAACTGCGTGTTCAGCGTCGCCAGCCGACGCTCCAGCGACTCCTTATTGTTTTTGGCCTGGAGGTACTGGATTTCCGTACCAATCTGCTGTTTCCAGAGGTTCGACTGCTTTTCGAAAACCGTGTTAGCTAAGACCAGCTGGGTTTTTATCTCTTCGAGGGAGGTCCGCAGAATCTGATCGTCAATGCGAGCCAGGACCTGACCCGCGCGTACCGATGAGCCTTCGGTCACATAAACCGCCGTTACGGCCCCGCCCGTTTTAGGCGACACCTGCACGTTGTTCTTAGCATCAATGGTCCCCTGTATCTCAACGTACCGACGGAACGTCGACGGAGCAACCGGTGCTGTCACTACATCTTTTACGCGAGCCTCTTCCTTTTTAGTCGGGTCGAGTTTGGCCAGTTCGCCTTCCAGCACTTTAATCTTGCTGTTTAATTCGGTCTGCTGCGATTTTAGCTCGGTCAATTCTTCCCGTTTACTTTGCAGATCCGATTTCTTTTCACCGCCACATGCCATCAACAAGCTGGTGGTCAGGGCAATTGCGTAATATGCTTTCATTTGTAATGGATTCAATGGGAGAGTGTTAATTTCCAGTGTAGAGTTTACCGATGGCTTTGTCCTGATCAACCTTTGTAATCAGGAAGTCGTACAGAGCCGCGAAATAATTGGTCTGTGCTTCGCGAAACGAGCTTTCGGCATTGAGCACTTCAATGTTTGAGCCGACGCCCTCCTTATACTTGATGCGGGTTACACGAACAATTTCGCTGGCCAGATTGCGGTTCCGCTGCTGGGTGCGCAGCGTCTGCAAACTATTGGTCAGCGTAATGTTTGCCTGCCGGATCTGCAGATCAATCGAGTTCCGGAGCAACTCCCCGCTGTTCTGAGCTTTCTGTAACGTAATGCGTTTCTGCTCAATCTGGTACCGCTTTAGAAATCCGTCAAAAATCGGAACCTGCAGACTGATACCGGCTGTTGCAAAGTTCAGCCAGGGCGACGTAACGAGCTGTGAAAGCTGATTCCGGCCGCTGTTGTAGCCGTAGTTAGCAAATGCCGCCAGCGTTGGGTAGTAGCCTTTTTGGGTGCTTTCAATATCCAGTTGAGCCAGCTTGATCTGCGTTTCCAACGTTGAATACTCAATCCGGCTGGTATACCGGAATGTCGGGTCTGGCGTAATCATCTGTTCCAGTTCGTTCAGATTTCGCTCCTGAAGCGGCTGCTCCGTTAATGTGATCTCATCATTAACACCCAGGCCCATCTGGAACTTTAGCAGCGTATAGCTCAACTGAACGAGGTTCTGGACATTCTGGTGTTCGGTGCGCAGGTTATTTACCTGCACCTCCAGCCGGTCAACGTCAATCTTTTCTACGAATCCCTGCTGGTTCAGAGCCCGGGTTTCGCGCAGCAGCGTGTCGAGCCGACCGATGTTCAGGTCGAGCAGTTTAGCGCGCTCCTGGGCCACCAGTACACCGTAATACGCCTTAGCGACCTGTTCAGCCACCGTCACTTTCGTAGCCTCGGTAGTGCGCTGCGCCAGTTCGCGATACGTTGCCGCGGCCCGCAGACCAACGTTCAGGCTGGCACTGTAGATTAACTGATTGACAGCAGCCGAAGCATTACCAGCGAACTTTACACCAAATTGAACCGGTACGGCCGGCGCATCGGGCGACGCGTTGGGATCGAAAAAATTAGCCGGTAAAAACGCCCGCTGAATAATCAGGTTATCGGTAAATGAGCCGTTAAGGCTAACCTGCGGCAGCGCCGAAGACTTCACTTCTTTAATCCGGGCCTCAGCACTTAGCGCATCGAGCTGGCTGTTCCGCACATTTACGTTCTGGCGTACGGCAAAATTGATGGCCTCCTGCATCGTAAAGCCCTGACCGGCCACCAGTGGCGCATTGGCCGGCCGGCCAACCTCACCGGCTGGCGTTGTGCCAATCGGGCTCAAATCGGCTTGGCTGGGCGTTGGTACGGGCACCGGAGGAACCGTTGTTGCTGGCGGATTAACCGGTTGTAGTCCGGCAGGTTGCTGTGCCGGCGACACGGGTGTGGCGGGTTGCTGCCCGGCAGGGGCTGCCTGCACTTGCGCCCACACCCGATTGGTCGGGTTAGCGGTCAGCAGCAGGGCCACAACAAGGAGCGGGTGATAGGTAATTATTTTTTTCATTGGCAGTTAAATTAGGGCCGTGGTCCGACTGAATGGGCTCGCGACATTACTCGGGGTTGATGGTTGGGTTGTACTCGCTGGGCTTGGGGCAGTAGGCATTGTAGGTAGCAAATCCTTTTTCAGTCAGCATTCCACGCACAAAATGATGGATCAGTTCATGCTGAATCTGATGCATAGTGTACTGATCTGTAGGAAATAGCTCACTGTTGAAAGCGAGCTCAATCTGCTCGACCCGAAGCCGGGCCAGAATTGCCGGGTTGATATCCGATCGGTAAAGTCCCTGAGAAATACCTTTTTGTATATTTTCAAGAATTGATCGCATTATCTGATGCTCTTTATACTGACGGAATAAAGCAAATGCCTGCGGGTAGTGCCGTTTGATGTCAATCAGCAGATTTGGGCTGACCTGTTCCGCATGCTTCTGCATCATATTCAATACCTGTAGGATTTCCTCTACCGGATTAGAGGCTGTGGTCGTCATACACGCCACTTCCGACTGATTTTTAACCGCTTTATCAGCGATTACCTGATAAATTATCTGCTCTTTATCATTGAAATGCTGATAGATTGTCTTTTTTGAAATACCAAGTTGCCGGGCAATATCTTCCATAGTTACCAACCGAACTCCGTATTTCCAGAATAATCGCTCAGCCTCTGCCAGTATCCGTTCTTTCATTATGAAATTGAACTTTTACGGGCTGAACCTTGGAAACTCAAATATAGTTCAGAGTTTCCGGCTTGTTTTCCGATAAGTGACGAACGGCCTAAATACTGGTGTGAACCAACTAAAAAGCCCGACGAACCTGAATGGCTGCCGGGCTGTATTCTGATGAAAAATACGAAAGTGGCCTTCGTATCAATCGAGACGCGTTTTTCGGTAAGTCTTACTTACCAACTATCAGCACCCAGTCCTGGCCGTAGCCGCTTCTAGGCGGAGTGAATCGTTGTGGTCTGGTGTTCTCGAATGAGCCGGCCGGTTGCATTTCGCCCGTGCGTGGGTCAAACCAGGAAGCAGTAAGCTGTTTACCCGCAATTTTATTAGGTTTAAGGGTAAAGGGTTTGCCTGCCGCTGAGTACACGAAGGCATACTCTTTGCCACGGGTTGCCTGTATCCGATCTGCCGGCGAGTAATTGTTCTCGACAATTAAGGACTGGTCGGGAACGCGATCCAGTAGAGGTCGTGACTCCATGAGCTGCCGAACAAATTTCATCTGATTCGCTGCGGGAAGCTCCAGCGCTTCGGTCCAGGGCAGATGTGGGCCGTTGACCGGCTCCCGACCGGGGGCATACATCTGCCAGATGTCGTGGCAGCCGTACGTATGGCCGTATGCTCCAGCGAACAAATCCAGATAGGCATATTTCCGAACGTCATAAGCGTTAGACGTACCCAGGTCCTTCGCATTGAAACATACCGGATGGTCTTCGTAGATGGGTTCGGCATCCATCGTTGGCCGAGTGGGCGTTCGGTTATAGGATGCCGTTATGTAATCATACATGGGTGTATCGCGGCAATGTCCATTTTGGTGAATATTGAAATCCAGCCATTGTTCTGCGTTAAACCATTGGGTAGCGCCACCCTGCATGCCATTGGGTTGTGGATGATAGCTGATTAGCGCTTTATCCGCTCCGCCAACGCCCGCTTCGATTCCTTCGGCCATGGCACGCCAGACCGCTACGTCCTGCGATCCATCGCGTGGGTTGCGGTCGCCCCCTAATATCCAAATGATGTTCGGTCGGTTTTTGTAACGGTTGCCAATCCAGCGACCATACGTACCTGCATTTTGCGTGTTAAAGATTTCTGGCCCTTTCCCCCACTGCATTTTATTCAGCTTATCGCCCCAGGTTGGCAGCAGACCAATGACAATCCCGTACTCCGCAGCTTTATCGACTACGTAATCGACATTCTTAAAATATGCCTCATTCGGCGTAGTGGGGTCGTTGTTCAACAGCGGTTTATCGCCCGTTGCGTTTGGCGAGTTCAGCCCGTCGAGTTCCGCCAGGGCTACTGCCTGCACGACCGTAAAACCCTGTTCGGCCCGCCGTTTCAGGTAGCGGTCGGCCTCATCACGCGACAGGCGATGGAAAAGCTCCCAGGCCGTATCGCCCATGTAGAAAAACGGACTGCCGTCCGAATGAACCAGGTACCGTTTATTATCAGACACGCGTAGCGGACCTTTTGTAAACGGATTCTGCGCTACAGCAAACTGCTGCATAGATAAGAGTCCGGCAAGGAGAACAAATTTTTTCATAGGTGAAGGTAGGGTTGTAAGCAAGGGTTAAATCTCATCCAGCAAAGGCTTTTTAACGGTAATCAACGAAATCAAAGTTTACGACCCTGTCGTTCAGGTATAAAGCCCCGAATTCGTTGAAAATAACAGGCAGGCAAACTATTCGCTGACTTAACATAAGTAGAAGATCTTTTCCTGCTGATTCTTCTCACAAAACCAGGCCAGTCCAACTGGCGATGGCTACTTAACCCTGACTGCATGCAACTTACGGCCGGTTCAATCCAGCTCCAGTACGAAAATGGCTTTCTGCGCACCCTGACTGCTAATAGCGAAGAGTCGTTGCGTATGATCTATTTTGCTCTGCGCGACCGCGACTGGAACACAGCCCGGATGCGTATAACAAATGAATCGGTGCAGACCGATACGGATGCATTCCTCATCCGTTACGACTGGCAGATTGATGATCTGGGCATTCAGATAAGTGGTAACGTACACATTCAAGGCAACTCTCAGGGCGAAATCAGCTTTGGCTTTTACGGCAAAGCAATCAACACGTTCTACCGGAATCGTCTTGGTTTTTGTATTCTGCATCCCGTTGATGGCCTTGCCGGTCAAGCCTGCCGGATTGAACATCCTGATGGACAAACGACTGAATCTATTTTCCCTGAGTTTATTGATCCCTACCAGCCATTTCTAGATATACAGGCCATGGTGTGGACGATGGCCTCGGGGCAGCAGTTCCGGCTGGACTTTGATGGCGACATTTTCGAAACCGAAGATCAGCGCAACTGGAGCGATACGTCTTATAAAACCTATTGCACACCCCTCGAACGTCCATTTCCGGTTGAAGTGCTGGCCGGTACGGAAGTTTGGCAACGAGTTACGTTCCGGCCCGTTTTTATTCAAACCTTAGCTCAGATGCATCCGCGTAACGTAACGTCGCAGACTGAGGTAAGCCCTCGCATTGGCTTAGGATATCCTGCCGACGGCCGGCCCTTGTTGCAACAGGAGGTTGACAAGCTTAAGGCGCTTAACCTATCCCATCTGCGGGCTGATGTATTTATGGCTCAGGACGACTGGCAGAATAAACTGATAGCCGCCTGGCATGACGCCGACCGGCTGAATGTTTCTTTAGAAATAGCTCTGTTCTTCGGTGCTCATACTCCAACTGAAGCTCATCAAATTACTGATTTTATTCGCCAACAGGCTTTACGTGTTCATTCACTACTGCTTTTTCAGGCCGACATCTGGCGAACAACCGACGAATTACTGAATCAGGTAACGCCAATATTTCGCCAACAACTACCCGATGTTCAGCTTGGCGGTGGGACAGACGCTTATTTCGTTGAGCTGAACCGGCACCGGTTCGATTTTAAGCAGATTGACTTTGTCACCTATTCCATAAACCCGCAGGTTCATGCTTTCGATGACCAGACGCTACTGGAGAATATTGCCGCCCAGGGCGATACAGTTCGTTCAGCACGAACGCTGTCAGGCGGCAAACCAGTTCATATTTCAACGGTTACGTTACTGCCTCGTTTCAACCCCGATGCAACATCCGGTTCAGGTCGGGGTGTACTGCCCGCCGACCCACGTCAGATGACCTCGTTTGGCGCTGAATGGACCCGGCAAAGCCTGGAAACGCTCACAAAAGCCGGAGCGGCCTCCATTACGTATTTTGAAACCCACGGTCCACGAGGTTTATTGGACGAAGACGCGATTTTCCCCGTGCTGAATACGTTCCGAAATTGTTAACTGCCCGTCTCGAAAAACCGCACGTCGGCTTTCACCCGTTTCAAAAGCTCGCGGGTGCGCTCAGGTCGGGCATCGGTAATAAACAACTGGCCAAAGTCGCCCTCATCCATGCGCTGAATAAGTTTTCCAATACGTCGGTCGTCCAGCTTATCGAAAATATCATCCAGCAATAAAATCGGCTTAATGTTCTTTCGGGCTTCGAGCTGGTCGAACTGCGCCAGTTTCAGCGCAATAACAAACGTTTTTTGCTGCCCCTGCGACCCGAATTTTTTTAATGGAATTGGTTCAGAGCTAAAAAGTCCAGGGCTGGAAGAAGAGGTTGTATCGGCGTCGCGACCACCAATCCGAAAGCTGTAATCATCTTTATGAACGCCCATCGTTGTTCGTTGCAGGACCGTATCACGACGCCGGAAGTGCCGAAATTCAGCAACGAATTCTGGATCGCTCACCTCCGATTCATATACAATATCAACAGCCTCGCGCTCGTCGCTCAGATAGGCATAATGCGCCCGAAAACCAGGCAAAAATTCCGTCACGAACCGCTTACGCCGGTCATGAATCCGCTGACCAATCTCCAGCAACGGCACATCATACGTATCCAGCATGTCATTATCCACCTGGTTGCGCTCGGCAAATAGTTTCAGAAGACTATTCCGTTGTTTCAGAACCTGCTGATACATTAGGTAATCGCGCAGGTATTCGGCATCAAGCTGCGACAGAACCCCGTCGAAAAAATGTCGCCGGTCTTCGCTATGTTCACGCACCAGGTCAGTGTCATTAGGAGCTATCAACACGACCGGGAAGCGGCCAATGTGTTCACTCACCCGTTCATAGGGCTTCTTATCGGCCATAACGACCTTACGCTGTCCTCGCTGCAGACTAATCGTAATCTGAACGTGATGCTGCTCCTGCTCCTCAAAAATACCGTCGAGGATAAAATAATCGGCATTGTGCAGAATGCTCAGCGCATCCTGATTCTGAAAGGCACTTTTGCTCAGCGCTAAAAAATAAATGGCGTCCAGCAGGTTGGTTTTGCCGCTGCCATTTGGTCCAACGATTACGTTTACCTGCCGCCCAAACGCATACCGGCCATCTTCGTAATTTTTAAAATTGGTTAGGCTCAGCTTTTCGAGGTGCATACGTGTGGCGCATAACGGGAGATTGCGTAATTTCGCGGCTGTTGCCAACCGAAGCCAGTCGTTACCGCAAGTTATGATTCGGTATTGGCAACAAAGATACAGCCGGTTTGTTAGGTAAATAGACTGCTCAAATGGTCGGTTTATATGTCAGAAGGCCGGTAACAGCGATTGCTGATTTCATTGAACTCATTCCTCATGGCAAGCGTCAAAGAAAAATCCGAGCGGGAATCCGCTAATCCGGAAACCGCAAAACAAAACGGTAAGGCTCCGGCTGCAGCAAAAACGCAGCATCCTAAGGAGCGGTATATGTACTGGTATGAGTCTATGCAGTTGCAGCGGAAATTCGAAGAGAAAGCCGGGCAGTTGTATGGTCAGCAAAAAATTCGGGGCTTTTGCCATTTGTACATCGGTCAGGAGGCAGCCTCGTCGGGCTCGTATTCGGCTCTGACTAAAGACGACAAATGGATAACCGCCTACCGGGACCATGGTATTCCGCTTGCCCTCGGCTCTGATCCGAAAGCCGTAATGGCCGAATTGTTTGCCAAGCAAACGGGCTCGTCGAAAGGCAAGGGCGGCTCCATGCACATTTTCGATAAGTCGGTTAATTTCATGGGTGGCCACGGTATTGTTGGCGCTCAGATTCCGATGGGAGCGGGGATTGCGTTTGCAGAGAAGTATAACAAGACTAAAAACCTCTGCATATGTTTCATGGGCGACGGAGCCGTTCGCCAGGGCGCTCTTCACGAAGCCTTCAACATGGCCATGCTCTGGAAGTTACCCGCCATCTTCGTTGTCGAGAACAACGGTTACGCCATGGGCACGTCGGTTGCCCGTACATCGAACGTAACTGACCTGTACACCCTTGCCGAAGCCTACGATATGCCATCAGAGCCGGTCGATGCAATGGACGTGGAAGCTGTTCACGAAGCGGTAAGCCGCGCAGCTGAACGGGCCCGCGCTGGCGAAGGCCCTACTTTCCTTGAGTTCCGGACGTATCGCTACCGGGGTCACTCCATGTCGGATCCACAGAAGTATCGTAGCAAGGAAGAGGTTGAGCAGTATAAGCAGCGCGACCCGATTGAAATGGTTAAGGCACGTATTCTGCAACAGGGTATCGCTACGGAAGATGATCTGAACGCTATCGATCAGAAAATAAAAGGTATTGTTGATGAGTCGGTTAAATTTGCCGAAGAGTCGCCATACCCGCCTGCCGAAGAAGCTTACAAAGATGTTTATATGCAAAGTGACTATCCGTTCCTGAAGGAATAGAGCTAGTTTATTTGAGCAAGGAAAAGTCCGGGGATAACCTTCGGACTTTTTTTGTGGAACATTTTTTACTATTTAATTGTATATACATTAAATGTAAATACATCATAATTGCAGGCTAAAACATTTCTGACCATATTTCACTTTCAAGCTCATGGAAACGCTCATCAATGGCCTTCATCACGTCACTACGTTAGCTGGCGATACCCAGCGAAATGTTGACTACTATACGGACATCCTTGGCCTGAGGCTGGTTAAGAAAACCGTCAACTTTGACGCGCCCGACGTCTATCACCTATACTACGGCAACGAAACCGGTTCGCCGGGCACAATCCTGACGTTCTTTCCGTATGGCGGCATTCCACGGGGCCGTAAAGGCGTTGGTCAGTTAACCTATACGGCGTTTTCAGCGCCAACAGCTTCGCTCAGCTTCTGGATGGATCGTCTGCACGAACGTAACATTCCTTACGCCGGACCGTACAAACGCTTTTCGGAAACGTATCTGCGTTTCGAGGATTTCGACGGCATGGGTATCGAACTGATTTTTAATGACGAAGATCAGCGGCCGGGCTGGGACAACGGCCGCATTCCCGCCGACTTTGCCGTTCGGGGTTTTCATACCGTTACGCTAAATGAATCAAATCCCGACCGGACTGTTACGCTCCTGACCGAAGTTATGCAGCACACACTAGTAGGGGAGGAGCAGGGCCGTTTCCGGTTCAAAGCCGGTACGGGTGGACCGGGCAACTATGTTGATGTGCTGGCTTCGCCCAACGATGTCAGGTCGTTGCAGGGGGCCGGTTCAGTACACCACGTTGCTTTCTCGACGGATTCCGACGAAACCCAATTGGTAATCCAACACCAGCTGCTCGATGCGGGTTACCACGTCACACCGGTTCAGGACCGTAATTATTTTAACAGCATCTATTTCCGCGAGCCGGGCGGGATTCTGTTCGAGGTTGCAACCAACCCACCAGGCTTTGCCATTGATGAACCATTGGCTGAACTGGGAACGAACTTGAAACTTCCTCCTCAGTATGAACCCCGCCGGGCTGCTTTAGAACAAGCTTTGCCCCAGATTACGGTAAAATAAATGTGCCCATTAGGTCCGAATTAGTAAAGCTGGGTAATATCCTGCGTTTTAATAATTCGGACCTAATGCATTAACAAGAAGAATATGATACATAATCCGAACAACCTAGTCACCACCGGAAAACCCCTGGAAGAAGCCGCTAAAGTAATGGTAATGATCCATGGGCGAGGCAGTTCGGCGCGGGACATTCTGTCACTATCGGAGTATATAAATGACGACAGCTTTGCGTATGTAGCTCCCGAAGCGGCTAACGGTACGTGGTATCCAAACTCGTTTCTACGGCCGTTGAACGAAAACGAACCTTACCTGTCCTCTGCTTTGCAGATGCTGACCAGCCTACGGGCCCGGCTACAATCGGATTACAATTTTAAATTACCACAAATTTACTGGTTCGGCTTCTCGCAGGGCGCTTGTCTGATGCTGGAGTACGTAGCCCGCAATGCCATGGAATATGGTGGTATATTCGGGTTGAGCGGGGGCTTGATTGGCCCGACTGGTACGCCACGCAACTACGAAGGCTCATTTGAAAACACGCCCATTTTCCTGGGCTGTAGTGACGTTGACACGCACATTCCTAAGGAACGCTTTCTGGAGTCTGAACGGGTGTTTCGTGATATGGGTGCTAACGTAACGGCTAAGCTATACCCAAATTTTCCGCACACGATTAACGAAGATGAGCTAAACTTTGTTAATTTGCTTATAGCCGGTGAACGTTAGCCACCGATCGAGCCGGCGACTACTAAACAGCAATGCTTATGAGCCAGTACATGGTTGAATTTGAGCTTCCGGCTGTTATGGACGAGAATTTCACGAATCGAATTCCCGCCCAACGGCTTAAAGTGGAAGAACTAATGGAAAAAGGGTTTCTTCTCTCTTATTCGCTTTCCGCTGACCGTCAGAAACTTTGGTGCATCTTCAAAGCTGATTCTGAACTGGAGGTTATGGAGTCAATTTCGGAATTTCCGCTGATAAAATACATGACGCCGATGATTACCGAGTTGATGTTTCATAACATGGTCGCGGCCCGAATTCCACTTTTTTCACTGAACTGATCCCAACGAAGCCCTCTTTAAAAGAGGGCTTTTTTGTCGGCCTTACGTCTAATTTTACGTCCCTTTAGCTAGGAACTTTAGAGCGCAATTTTAGCTAAAAACATTAAAGTAACCACCATAAAACTGGTTACATACAGAAGTAAGGCATTGAAAATCAGCAAATGTTAGATTTCTTCATTTTTGAGAAAATCGCCTAACTCGCCACCAGAATTCATGAATCCAAACATTCTCCTCTCTCAGTCTGAAAGCGAGCTCGAACGCCACTTTTCTGCTGACTTTATCGCCCACATTGACGGACGTCAAACCACCACACTCCGGCAGTTTTACGAAGCGATTGCCGACCTGCTCGAAATCCCGGACTTCGGATTTACACTTGAAGCCCTGAATGATGCGCTCAATGATCTGGGCTGGCTTGAAGACGAGCGCATCGTTCTGTACATCACAAACACGGCCGACTTCATTAGCAAGGAGCGCGATCCAGCTAAGATGAGCAGCGTCCTGAATGTTCTGGATGCTACCGCCGAAGACTGGAAATGGGTAGATGACGACGAACAGGCCGACCGAAAAGAGATTATTATCGTCTTTGAAGACAGCCCTCGTATTCGGAAACTGCTCGATCAGGAGAGCATTGACTATAAGCTAATGGCCGAGCTGGATTAATTTTTTCGACCTAAGCTAACCCATCACGCTGTTCTGCAACAAATTACCGAAACCTGCTGTTACCCTAACGTGCCGCCGGAATTAGCCTTCCAGCGGCTTTTCGCGTTTGACTATCACAACCTGAACACACTTGAAACCAGACGAATTGCTCAGCCTTTATGCTGACGATAGCTTTATAAAATTACTGGCCGAACCGTTTGGCCGTAAGCCTACCGGCGAACCCCAGCGCCTGCAAATCAAGGGCCTGGCGGGTAGTCTGGATGCAGTTCTGGCGTCGGCTATATTTAAGTCCGTTGGAGGTAATCACCTTTACGTACTGACGGATCGCGACGAAGCCGCTTACTTCTTCAACGATCTGCAAAACCTGCTTGGCCGCGAGGTGCTGCTGTTTCCAATGTCGTACAAGAAACCGTATCAGTACGAGGAAGTTGAGAACGCCAATGTCCTGATGCGGGCCGAAGTACTTAATAAGCTTAACCCGGCTCCGAAAGACGGTTTGCTGATGGTGACCTACCCGGAAGCCTTATCGGAAAAGGTCATCAACAAACGGTCGTTGCAGGCCAATACGCTCACCATTCGGGTGGGGGAGAAGCTTGATACCAATTTCGTGTCCGAACTGCTCCTGAACTACGAATTTGAAAAAACGGATTTCGTCTACGAAGCAGGCCAGTTCTCCGTACGAGGTGGAATCATTGATGTTTTTTCGTTTGCCAGCGAGTTTCCCTTCCGGATTGATTTGTTTGGCGACGAAGTAGAAAGCATCCGTCAATTCAATCCGGAGACGCAGCTTTCTACCGAACCGGTTGATTTTATCAACATTATCCCAAACATCCAGACTAAGCTTATCGAAGAAACCCGCGAGCCATTTCTGGATTTCCTGCCGGAAGCAACCACGATTTGGGTGAAAGATGTTGAGTTTACGCTCGATATCATCGAGAAATCATACGAGAAAGCAGAGCAGAGTTTTGCGTCGGTATTGGCCGGGAGTGGCGGTATTCAGGTAATATCGGACCCCGCCGAGCTGTTTGAAACGCGCCGAGCCTTTCTGAACGAGCTGAAAGGCTTCCGGACTGTAGAGTTTGGCCGTAAATTTTACTTTAAAACCGAAGGTCGTCAGCAATATAATTCAAAGCCGCAGCCGTCTTTTAATAAGGATTTTAAGCGCTTAGTTGATACACTCGGCGACAACCAGGCCAAGGGCTACACCAACATCATTGCAGCTGAATCATTCAAGCAGCTCGACCGGTTACGAACGATTTTTGAGGAGCTTGATCCGTTCGTCAAGTTTCAGCCCATGAACATTGGGTTGCGCGAAGGCTACATTGACGACGCGCTTAAAATTGCCTGCTTCACGGATCACCAGATTTTTGACCGGTATTACAAATACCGCGTCCAGGATAAATTCTCGAAGTCAAAAGCCCTGACATTACGTGAGCTGAAAACGCTGCAGCCCGGCGATTATGTTACGCATGTTGATCACGGCATCGGGCGCTTTGCGGGATTAGAGAAGGTCGACAACGCTGGCCGCGAACAGGAGGCCATACGCTTGATCTACCGCGATAACGACATCCTGCTGGTCAGTATCCACAGTTTGCACAAGATCGCCAAGTACAGCGGCCGGGAAGGCGGTCCTCCGACCATGAGCAAGCTCGGCTCGCAGGAATGGGAGCAGAAGAAGTCTAAAATCAGGAAGCAGGTCAAGGACATTGCCCGCGAATTGATTGCGCTGTATGCCAAACGCCGGACAGCGCCGGGCTATGCGTACAGCCGCGACAGCTTTCTACAGGCCGAACTTGAATCTTCGTTCCTGTATGAAGACACGCCGGACCAGGCTAAAGCGACCAACGATGTCAAGGATGACATGGAGCAGCCACACCCTATGGACCGGCTTGTGTGTGGTGATGTGGGCTTCGGCAAAACCGAAATTGCCATCCGGGCTGCATTTAAGGCCGTTACGGATAACAAACAGGTCGCCGTACTCGTACCGACGACTATCCTGGCCATGCAGCATTATAAGACCTTTACGGATCGCATGGCCGACTTTCCGGTTAAGATTGAATACATTAACCGGTTTCGAACGCCTACGCAGATCAAGGAAATTCTGAAAGGTGTTACGTCCGGTGAAATTGGCATTCTGATCGGTACCCACCGGATAGTTAATAAAGACATCAAATTCAAGGACCTGGGCCTTCTCATTATCGACGAAGAGCAGAAGTTTGGCGTAAAAACCAAAGATCGCCTGAAAGAGATGCGCGTTGAGGTGGATGTGCTGACACTAACGGCTACGCCAATTCCACGAACGCTCCATTTTTCGCTCATGGGTGCCCGCGATTTGTCGGTTATCGCTACGCCACCACCCAACCGTCAGCCGGTTACGACCGAGGTTCACGCGTTCAACGAAGCGACCATTCGGGATGCCATTAGTTACGAGATCCGGCGTGGGGGACAGGTTTTCTTTGTCCACAACCGCGTCAACGACATTGAGTCAATCGGTAACCTCATCATGCGGCTGGTACCCGAAGCCCGTATTGGCGTAGCGCATGGACAGATGGAAGGTGATAAACTGGAACGTATGATGACCCGATTCATTGAGGGCGATTATGATGTTCTGGTATCGACCAACATCATTGAATCGGGTCTGGATATACCCAACGCCAACACAATCATCATCAACAATGCGCATCATTTCGGCTTGTCAGACCTCCACCAGATGCGGGGACGGGTTGGCCGGTCGAACCGGAAGGCATTCTGCTATCTGATAACGCCCCCGCCTTCGGTGCTAACCGCCGATGCCCGCAAGCGGCTACAGACCCTCGAAGATTTCTCAGATCTGGGGGAGGGATTCAAGATTGCCATGCGCGACCTCGACATCCGGGGGGCGGGTAACCTACTTGGTGCTGAGCAAAGTGGTTTCGTGAATGATCTCGGCTTTGAGATGTACCACAAGATTCTGGACGAAGCCGTTCAGGAATTACGTGAAAACGAATTTAAAGACCTGTTTGAAACCAAACCCGGCGAGTTGAAGGTATCTTTGCCGGATACGGTCATTGAAACTGATTTGCAGGTTGTTATTCCGGAACGTTACGTATCGAACATCTCCGAACGGCTGGCGCTATACACCCGCTTAGACAATATTCAGAACAACGAAGAACTACAGGCGTTTCGACAGGAGATGCTCGATCGCTTTGGACCGATGCCGGAAGAGGTTGAAAACCTGATCAAAATGGTCAACGTGCGCTGGAAAGCAGAGCGTTTATACCTTGAAAAACTGACGCTTAAGAATAATATCCTGAAGGGCTACTTCGTTTCTAACGGGAATGATGACTTCTTCAAGTCCGATCAGTTTGGCAAGGTAATTGACTACATTAAGCGAAATCCGGCCAAATGCTCGTTGAAAGAGTCAAAAGGACGCCCAATCTTTACTCATTCCGACGTATTTTCAGTCGAGCAACTGGATGAAATCATGGGCGCGATGACAAATTAACAGCGAATTTTGCACCTACGTATTTACACAAAATAAAGCAATGATTCAGAAGTATCACCTGCAACGAGCGGCTTATGTGCTGCTGGCAACGGCGGCCCTGGCGTCTTGTAAGCCTAAGCATCCGACCAGCGTGCAGCCAGGCAAGAAGAGTACGGCAACGGGGATTGCTTACAACCAGAAAGAAGGCTTCCAGGTAAAGAAATTTGCGGGTCAGAAAGCCGGACCGAACCTCGTCTTTATTGAAGGGGGCCGGTTCACGATGGGTGCGCTTGAAGAAGACGTAATGAACACCCGCGATAACCGCGAACGGACGGTATCGATTCAATCCTTTTACATGGATGAAACTGAGATCGCGAACGTTCACTACCTTGAGTACCTGAGTGCGATTACGCGGGATTCGTCTGAAGAAGTTGTTAAAGCGGCTCTGCCTGACACGACTGTATGGGCTAACCCCTTGTCTTTCAACGATTCATACGTTACGCAGTACCTTCGTTACCCTGCTTTCCGTTACTATCCTGTTGTTGGCGTATCCTGGGTGCAGGCTAGCGATTATGCAGCCTGGCGCTCGGCTGCTGTAAATAATGAACTGGCGAAAGGTGGTGGCGAAAAGAAAAAAGGGGGGTTCTCCCTGAAGCGGAAGTCGAAGAAAACCGAAGATCCTGCTCTGGCTGAAACAAGTACGGCGACCGCGTCAACCAAGCCAAGCCTGGAAAGTGGTATGATCCTGCCCGATTACCGGCTCCCAACGGAGGCTGAGTGGGAATACGCAGCAAAGGCTCTTATCGGCACGCAGTATATGGACGAAAACCAGATTAACCAGCGGATTTATCCCTGGGATGGTTCGTCGGTACGTAATCCGAAAAAAGGACGGAAGCAAGGTCAGATGCTGGCTAACTTCAAGCGGGGTCGCGGTGACTACGCTGGTATCGCTGGTCGCTCAAACGACGGTGCTATCATTACTGCTGAGATTTACGCCTATCCCGCCAACGACTTTGGTCTCTACAACATGGCTGGTAACGTAAACGAGTGGGTATATGACGTATATCGCCCGCTATCGTATCAGGACGTTAACGACCTGAACCCAATCCGTCGGAACGGCTATCTGGATGATGCGAAAAATTACGACACAAAGAACAAGCAGTCGCTGATTGACGATAAGCTGCGGGTTTACAAAGGCGGCTCCTGGAATGACGTAGCGTACTGGCTCTCGCCGGGTACGCGTCGCTTCCTCGATCAGGATTCCGCTACGGCTATGCTGGGCTTCCGTTGCGCCATGATTGGCGTAGGCCGGAACAAGTAATAGCGCGACCGAATATAAGTCCTTAGCGGCCACTCAGCGATGGGTGGCCGCTATTGTTATAACACCTACCGATTTACAGCCTGCTTTAAGCAGTTCAATGGCGCAGGCTTCAATGGTTGCGCCCGTGGTTAACACGTCATCAACAACAGCGACGTTTTTCCCTTTTACAGTTGCAGGGTTCTGTACGGCAAATACCGTCTTTACATTTTCCCAGCGTTCCAGCCGATTCTTACGCGTCTGCGACGCGTTAAACCGTTCACGGATCAGAATATCGGCTTGTGCCGGTACGCCAAGCGACTCAGCCAGTCCTTCGGCGATCCAGTCAGCCTGGTTATATCCCCGCTGGCTAAGTCGGCTTTTATGCAACGGAACGCCGATTAATACGTCTATTTGTTTAGCCATTTCACTTTCAGCTTTCAATTGATACCCATACCAGCTGGCTATTTCTTTGGCGGCTTCTTTTTGCCCTTTATACTTTATCTGATGAATTAGTTTTTGTACGACCCCGCCCTTTTTAAAGTAGAGATAGGAAGTTGCAAATTGGATTGGGACTTTGCCAGCAAATTGATTAGCCACATAACTGGTAGTTGCAAGACGATGCTGGCCAGTCTCGGGTAGGCTCAGTCGGCATTGGGAGCATAATACACGTTCGTTCACGCCAATCAATCGATCACAGCCCAGACAAAGCTTCGGAAAAATCAGATTAACAAAGTCGCTTAAGAGTCTATGAATAAACCGAAACATGGTGGGTGTTCGTTAGTTAGCTAGTGGAAAGGTTCGTAATTTAGGGAGAAGAATAAAGTTTGTGCTTACATGGATCAAAAAACTATAGATGAACGCTGGGAGGACTTACTGGGCCAACTTCAGTCGTTGGTTGGTAAGCGGCCTGCTGATCTGAATGCCGTTCTATTTTTAATTGGCGTGCAGGAATTAGGGAAGGGACCGAAGCGGTTTTCAAAAGAAGCTAAACAGGATTTAATGCACATTGCCGTCTGTCGGGTGTTGAGTCAGTCGGGTTACTATACGTTTGATGGTTATGACAAAGATGGCTGGCCCAAATGGTTGCTGGAAAAACCAATACCCCCTGGCGATTTGCTAAAACAAGAGAATTTTTTAAAGGAACACGTAATTCAGTATTTTCAGTCATTGCTGGTTTAACCGCTCAATCTGAATTCTTATGCAGTCCTCAAACGCTTATACAACGCTGCTGCAGCGCATTGACGAGTATAAAAAACGGTATTTTCAAAACCAGCTGGTAAAAGGCACTCTCTTTTTTGTCGCCTTATTGGGCAGTGGCTATCTTCTGATTAACACAGCTGAATTTGTTGGTCGCTTCAATTCGGTTGGCCGGGGAGCCTTATTTTTTGGCTTTCTGCTCACGATTGCAACCGGTCTATACTTATTCATCCTTCGTCCGTTAATGAGCTTGTATGGGCTAAATAAACCCTTAACCAACGATGAGGCTGCCCGTCAGATAGGGATGTATTTTCCGGAAGTGGGGGATAAGCTACTCAACACACTGCAGCTTCAGCGAATCAGTGCAGCTCAGAGTGATTTGCTTCAGGCCAGTCTGGATCAGCGGTCTCAGCAGTTATTGATCAATCGGTTTGCCAGTGCTATTCAGATTAGCCGTAATCGTCAGTTTTTAAAATATGCCATTCCCCCGTTGGCGTTGATCCTGGCAATTTTAATCATCAATCCGGCGTTTTTTACCAAGTCATCGACACGTCTTGTTAATTATAATCAAGAGTTTGTTGAAGAAGCACCCTTTCAGTTCGTTGTTCAGAACAAATCGCTAAAGGCGTTCCGGAATGAAGATTTCCCTCTATCGGTACGATTAAACGGCGATGTGCTGCCGCAGGCGGTATATGTCGTTACAAATGGAACACGGTTCAGACTTGAGCAGTCAGGCACTAAGTATTTCTATACATTCGACAACCTGCAGCGGGATCTGGATTTTCATCTGGAAGCGGCTGGCTTCAATTCACCTACCTATAAGGTTGCCTTAATTGATCGTCCGGCAGTTCTATCTTTTAACGTGCGTCTCGATTATCCGGTTTACCTGAATAAGCCAACTGAGCAGCTTTCAAACGTTGGAAATTTACTGGTGCCTCAGGGGACGGTTGTAAACTGGGAGTTTGCGGCTGACCATACAGATTCCTTATCTCTCCGGTTTAATACGGATTCCAAGCCATTACCGGCCCGACTGATTGACAATAATACGTTTGCTGTAAACCGACGCCTGATGCAGAATGCAACTTATACGGTGTCACTTCGTAATAATCAGGTTAATACACCATCAACAATTCAATACAATGTTCAGGTTATTCCAGACCGGTTTCCCCAAATCTCTGTTGACCGGATTCAGGACACCGTTACGTATAATTACATTGCTTTGTCTGGATTGATATCCGATGACTACGGTTTTTCGAAACTACGGCTGAATTATAAAATAAATCGGAATGGTAAAGCTTCCCCTTTATACACAAAGGACATCCTGGTTAACCGATCAACAACCTCACAAAACTTTGTTTTTAACTGGTCTTTGGACAGTCTGAAACTAGGGCAGGAGGATCGTCTGGAATATTTTGTGCAGGTATGGGATAACGATGGCGTTACTGGTCCGAAGTCCAGCCGGTCTAATCAGTTGAATTTCGTCATTCCTTCTAATGCTGAAATTCAGAAGCAGGTAGATCAATCGGCCGAAAAAACTGAGAATGACATTAATAATGCACTCAGTAAAACCCAGGCAATCAAGAAAGAACTTAATCAGATGGAAGACCGTCTTCGTACTAAAAAGTCTTCCGATTTTCAGGATAAAAAGCAGCTTCAGGACGTACTTCAAAAACGCGAAGAACTGTTGCGTGAGGTTCAGAAGCTTCAGGAGCAGTTTCAGAAAACGAACGATACTCAGCAACGATTTGCTCAGAAAAACCAGGCTATGCAGGATAAAATGGAACAGTTACAAAAGCTGTTCAACGAACTGCTGGACCCTGAATCGAAGCAATTGTATGAACAGCTTAAGCAGCTCCTGGAACGTAAACAGGACGAAAAAGCCTCTGAACTACTGGACCGTTTAAGCCGCAAAGAACGGAATATGGAACGGGACCTTGACCGTGCTTTAAAGCTTTTCAAGCAAATGCAGCTGGAGCAGAAGGTTAATAATATAGCCGAAAATCTAGAGAAACAGGCCGAAAACCTAGAAAAGCAGGCTGAAGAAAGTGCCAAACAGAATGAGACGACAGAAGATCAGCAAAAGCAGCAAGAGAAGTCTCAGGAAGATTTTAAGAACACACAGGAGCAACTCAAACAAATTGAAGAACAGGCCGAAAAGGATGATTTGAATAAACCTGATGCGTCCGAAAATGAACAGCAGGAGATTGAGAAGCAGATGGATGAAGCCATGAAACAAATGAAGCAGAACCAGGGTAAAAAGGCGGCTTCATCGCAAAACAAATCGGCAAAATCCATGCGTTCGATGAGTAAGGCTATGAAGGAGTCAATGGAATCTTCGGAAATGCAGCAAATGCAGGAGAACATGGAGGATCTTCGTAACATCCTTGAGAACCTCATCACATTATCGTTCAGTGAGGAGCGAGTTATGAAGGATTTCCGTGGAATGAGCCTTCAGGACCCACGTGTTACGAAGTTATCTCAGGAGCAACTAAAGTTACAGGATGATGCAAAAATCATTGAAGATAGCCTGAATGCGTTGGCTAGCCGCGTCGTTCAGATTCAGTCTTTCGTTACTCGTGAGTTAACGAACATGAAATTTTATATGGATGAAAGTGTGCAGCAACTTCGCGATCGTCGTTTAAGTATGGCGGCCTCTAAGCAACAGTTCGCTATGACATCTATTAACAATCTGGCGCTTATGCTTAGCGACGTTCTGAAAAATATGCAGCAGCAAATGAATGCTATGTCCATGCCTGGAAAAGGTCAGGAAGGTAAGAAAGGTAAGAAGCCTGGTGACGGTATGGGTGAAATGCAGAAACAACTGAATGCGCGTATGAAGGATCTCCAGAAAGGGGGGAAGTCTGGTAGGGGATTATCCGAAGAGCTCTCTCAAATGGCAGCTGAACAGGCAATGATCCGTAGTTTACTCAAGAAATTGCAGGAAAATGCAAAAGGTACTGAGACAGGAAAACAACAAGAAAAACAGGTTCAGGATCTTATGGAAAAAATGGATGAGACTGAAACTGACTTAGTAAATAAACGTGTCAACCAGAATACAATTAATCGTCAGAATGAAATTTTGACACGCCTGCTTGAATCTGAAAAAGCCCTCAAACAACAGGAAGAGGACCCAAAACGGGAAGCCGAATCTGCTAAGTCAATGAAGCGAAGTTCACCGTCGTTTTTTGATTCCACCAACTTGCAGGATAAAGCGAAACAGGTTGAAGTGCTTCGTTCTGTTAATCCTAATTACAACTTATTCTATAAAAAGGAAGCTAACCAGTATCTTCAAAAGGTAGGCAAGTAGCATTCTAATTTTACAAAAAAGCGTTAGCCATGCACTTTGGTTAACGCTTTTTTGTTTGCACAATAGTATGTTGAGCTATTCGCTTTCATCTACTTTTATCAATTATGTGAAAAGTTTCCACGTGAAACATTTTTAAATTTCATTGCAATGTATTCGTCGTACGATGTAATTATAGTAGGGGCAGGTCACGCAGGTTGTGAAGCGGCTCATGCTGCTGCCACCATGGGCTCACGTGTGTTAATGATCACCATGAACTTGCAGACCATTGCGCAAATGTCCTGTAATCCAGCTATGGGCGGGGTAGCGAAAGGCCAGATTGTACGCGAAGTTGATGCGTTAGGAGGAATGTCTGGCATCATCAGCGACAAAAGTATGATTCAGTTTCGAATGCTGAATCGGTCAAAGGGTCCCGCCATGTGGAGCCCGCGCTGCCAAAGCGATCGAAATATGTTTGCCTGGGAGTGGCGTAAAGCTTTAGAAGAAAACAGACGTGTTGATTTTTGGCAGGATACAGTTAGCGAAGTGATCGTACTGGATGGCCGGGTAAGTGGAGTAAAGACAAGCTTGGGCGTGGAGTTCACGGCCAAAGCCGTTGTCTTAACGAACGGTACTTTTCTGAACGGCAAAATGTTTATTGGTGAAAAAGTATTCGGTGGTGGCCGGACAGCCGAGAGATCAGCCACTGGATTAACCGAGCAACTTGTATCATTAGGGTTTGAATCGGGCCGTATGAAAACCGGAACACCGCCACGGGTTGATGGCCGGAGCCTGAATTATGGAATAATGGAGGAACAACTAGGCGATGAAAACCCAGGGAAGTTTTCATACACCAACACCTCTCCATTAAAGACACAACGTAGTTGCTGGATAACCTATACTAATCAGGATGTACATGACAAGTTAAAAACCGGCTTTGAGAAATCGCCTATGTTTACGGGTCGGATCAAAGGGTTGGGGCCTCGATATTGTCCATCTATCGAAGACAAGATTAACCGCTTTGCTGATAAAGATCGGCATCAGATTTTTGTAGAACCTGAAGGCTGGGATACCGTAGAAGTGTATGTGAATGGATTTTCAACCTCGCTGCCAGAGACTGTACAATATGATGCACTCCGTAAAATACCGGGTTTTGAAAATGTACGCATGTTTCGCCCGGGCTATGCAGTAGAGTATGATTTCTTTCCACCAACTCAGCTTAAGCCGACTCTTGAAACTCAGCTGGTAAAAAATTTATTCTTCGCTGGACAAATAAACGGAACTACGGGGTACGAAGAAGCTGCCTGCCAGGGGTTAATGGCCGGCATCAATGCGCACCGTAACGTACATGAAGAAGCTGAATTTACTATCAAGCGCTCTGAAGGATATATTGGTGTATTAATTGATGACCTGATCACGAAAGGGACTGAAGAGCCCTATCGAATGTTTACGTCGAGGGCTGAATACCGTACCTTACTTCGTCAGGATAATGCTGACTTGCGTTTAACAGAAAAAGGTTATGCGATAGGCCTAGCCTCGCAGGAGCGCTATGATAATATGGTTCAGAAACGGGAGGGTGTCACTAAACTTACAGAAGCTATTCGAACAGCAAAGGTGAAACCTGAAGACGTAAATCACTGGCTTGAATCTAAAGGCAGTTCACCATTACGTGAGAAGAATAGCTTATACACACTGCTAAAAAGACCCGAAATTGAGCAGAAGGATGTTGACGAACTGTTAGCAATGTTCCCTGAACTACCGCAGGAGGGAACGGAAATTGTAGAACAAACTGTCATCGAAATCAAGTACGAAGACTATCTGAATCGTGAAAAGCAGAACGCTGAAAAGCTGGACAAGTGGGAAAACTTGTCAATAAACCCCACTTTTGACTACGATCAGTTGAAAGCTCTATCGTTTGAAGGAAAGGAAAAGCTTAAAAAACTCCGGCCATCAACAATCGGACAGGCCTCCCGAATAAGTGGCGTTAGCCCTTCTGATGTTTCGATTCTGCTCGTTTATATGGGTCGATAAAATGATTTATACAATTCTGCCTGTGAATGAACACTTCATTTATGGGCAGAACTTTTTGTTTTACTATTGACTGATTAACCTTTGGAAGCTATCACTCACTGCCCGGTTTGCAACCACACCCAGTTTAGCCCCTATTTAGTTTGTAAGGATTACCTGGTAAGCAACCAGGAATTTTCGATTCAGCAATGTTTGAATTGTAGCTTCCGGTTTACTAATCCGCGACCTAATGCAGATGAAATTGGCTCTTATTATAAATCTGATCAATACGTTTCGCACAATGATTCGAGTAGCGGACCAGTAAATACAGTTTATCGACTTGTCAGAAATTATACGTTACGCACGAAGTTAAAATTAATCAATACCTTACATACAGGTACCGGTCGGCTTCTGGATGTTGGCTGCGGAACTGGCGCGTTTTTAGAAATATGCCAGAAGGGAGGGTGGCAGGTAGCGGGTATGGAACCTGATCCAGATGCCCGGACCATCGCGGCCACCAAGCTTAACGTAGATATAAAGCCTACGCTGAAAAGTATAGGTTTAGAAAAGCCCTTCGATATCATTACCCTCTGGCATGTGCTCGAACACATTGCTGATATAGACCTGGCACTCCAAACTCTGCACGCCCTGCTTTCCGAAAAAGGTTCCTTATTGATTGCTGTCCCAAACTCTGACTCATACGATGCGCAGTATTTCAAACAGTATTGGGCAGCTTATGACGTACCGCGCCACTTACATCATTTCACCCCTAAAACTATCGAGCCCTTATTTAAAAAGTATGGTTTCAGTTTGGTGGGACAACGACCAATGGTCTTTGATGCATATTATATTTCTATGCTTAGCACCCGGTATCAAACCGGTAAGACTGATTATATAAAAAGTTTTCAGATAGGCTTGAAATCAAATATGGAAGCTAGTCGAACAGGCAACTCCTCTAGTATTACGTATCTATTCAAAAAATAGTAAACCAGCTAAATGTGGTCTCTAAACACTAATTTCCTCTCTGCCGGTCTACAGGTCAATTCTAAATAAAAAAAGTTAAAATTTCATGTAGATAAGTATGTGTATAACTAGACCAGTATGGTGGAAAACTTGTTTATAAGCTACTGATCGCCTGTGGACTACCCCTCAAGTAATCCACAAGTACTTTTAAAATGAGTGAATGTGTGGAAAAAGGTCAACATGTCAACCGTCAGTTCCACATATTTTCCCCACTTGATCCGGTGTATAAAATTTATGCACAAATCCACACGAGTGAAGCACACAAATTGTGGATAAAATGTTATTTACTTCCTAATGAGCCAGTTATAAGTGGATAAGTCATGCGCTGAGTGTTGAAAACATCTTATATTTATCCACAGTAGTGAAGTAGAATAGTGGACAACTTATTTGTACACATTTCCACATGCTTAATGGTTATAATAACGTTTCTTTTAAAAAGCTTTATATAAAATGTTAATAAGGTCAATTGGATTTGCTGTACTGCTGTGCACCTTGTCTATTGGGTTCACGATGGGTCAGGGTGGGGCGACACTGGCTGACGAGTATTATAAAGCCGGCGAGTTTGAAAAGGCGGCCAACGAATACAGCAAGCTGCTGAAAACTGATGTGACCTGGGCGCGGCTATCGCGATACGTAAACAGTCTCCTGAAAAGCAACAAAGCTGAAGATGCCCTTAAGTATGTTCGCAAACAGCAGCGCAGTGACGAGCAAAACCGGGCCTATTATGAATTATTAGCGGGACAACTAGCAACGCTACGTAGCGATACAACCCAGGCAAAAGAACTGTTCAGTGCAGCGCTTCAATCAAGTAAAGCGTCAGTATCAAAGCTGGAAAAGATTGCTACGGCCTTTAACGAGGCCGCAGAGCCCCGCTGGGCGATTCGCGCGTTGGTAATGGCCCGAGAGGTCAGTAAAGAGCCAGCGTCGTACAGCGAGGATTTAATGACGCTGTATAAAGCCACCGGCCAAACTGAGAAAGCAATTGACGAAATTATTACTACCAGCAAACAATCTGATAAAAAAGAAGCTGTGCTGGCATCATTACAGGGATTTATTAACACTAAAGATGAACCTCTTGTGGAAAAAGCCTTGTATAATAAAATTCAGCAGGAGCCGAATGAGCTTGCCTACAACGAACTTCTAATCTGGTACTTTGTCCAGAAGCAGAGATTCAGCCGGGCTTTGCTTCAGGAAAAAGCAACTGATAAGCGGCTTAAGCTGAATGGTGGTCGAGTATATGACCTTGGCATGCTAGCAATGAATAACAAAGAATATAAAACCGCAGCTGAGGCATTTGATTACGTTATCACAACCTATCCACAGGGCCAGTTGTATCCGTTTGCTCGTCGTCTAGTGATCAATGCTCGGGAGGAACAGGTAAAAAATACTTACCCGGTGGATAAAGCTGAAATTCGTAAGCTTATCAACGATTACCAGCGCATGCTGCAGGAAATTGGAACGAGCAATAAAACGCTGGAAGCTTTACGGAGTACTGCCAATCTGTATGGCACGTATCTGGACAGTAAAGACACCGCCCTGACAGTTCTGGATCTGGCAATTGATCTGGGTAAAACCGACAAAAATTTTGTCGATCGGTGTAAGCTCGATAAAGGCGATATCTATTTACTGAAAGGGGAGCCCTGGGAATCTACACTGCTGTACTCCCAAGTAGAGAAATCGCAGAAAGAAGAATTGCTTGGGTATGAAGCAAAGCTTAAAAATGCGAAACTTTATTACTACAAAGGTGATTTTGCCGTTTCCAAAGATATTCTGGACATCCTGAAACTGGCTACCTCCCGCGAGATTGCCAACGACGCCGAGCAGTTGAGTTTATTAATTGTGGATAACACCGGCATGGATAGTACCGAGGCAGCCATGCGTGAATACGCAGCAATTGATCTGTTACTTTTTCAGAACAAAACAGATGAGGCTGTGGATAAACTCAACCAGATGTGGAAAAAGTATGCCGAACATAGTCTGGCCGATGAAGTACTTTGGCTACGCGCCAATACGTACATGAAGCAGGGAAAAAACGCCGAAGCGCTCGAAGATCTCAAAAAGATCGTCGCTACGTACCCGACTGATATCTTGGGAGATGACGCTTTATTCACTCAGGGCAAAATCTACGAAGAACGTTTAAAGGATAAACAGGCTGCCATGGATGCTTACCAGAAAATACTGACTCAGTATCCGGGTAGCATTTTTGGAGCGGAGGCTCGTAAGCGGTTTCGAGCATTACGGGGTGATACCCTCAATTAACGAGAAAGGGCCAGACTTCTAAATCTGGCCCTTTCTCGTTTTCAAGCTACTGTCTGGAGTAGTGATTCTTTAAATGCGTCATACTGCGCGGGTATTCGAATACTTTGCTTTGGCCGATCGGCCAGAATCGCCAGTCGTTCCGGTACATCAACCGGCCGCCCCAACACTTCCTCTACAAGGGGCTTAAATTTGGCGGGGTGCGCCGTTGCTAATGATACACCCACAACATCCTGCTTTTTTTCTTTCTGATAAGCTTCCAGTGCCATGATACCAATGGCGGTGTGAGGACAGGCGACGTAGTTATAAACATCAAAAATCCGCTTCATGCCTGCCCGGGTTTCTTCATCATTGTAAAAGTAACCAGACATCTGCGCTTTGAAGCGGTCATGATCGTCGCCATACAAATGTGCCAGACGAACAAAGTTGCTGGGGCTGCCAACATCCATTGCATTTGAAATTGTGGCAACGGATTCCTTAGGCAGATACTGACCTGATTTTATGTAGGACGGTACAACATGGTTGAGATTCGTAGCGGCTATAAAATGGGATACCGGTAATCCCATCTGCTGAACAATTACGCCCGCACTCAGATTGCCGAAATTGCCGCTCGGCGTAGAAAACACAACCGGTTTGCCATATTGACGAACTTGTCCGTAGGCCCGCACGTAATAAAAGCCCTGAGGAATTAGCCGGAAGATATTTATCGAATTAGCTGAGGACAACGATAAGTTGGTATTCAGTTCAGCATCAATAAAGGCTTGCTTAACAATTGCCTGGCAATCATCAAAAGAGCCATCTACTTCAAAGGCCTGCACATTACCACCCAACGTGGTCAGCTGCTTTTCCTGCAGATCGCTAACCCGACCGCTTGGGTAAAGAATTGAAACCCGTACGCCCGGCACATTGTGAAAACCCATTGCCACAGCGCCACCGGTATCGCCAGACGTGGCTACCAGAATATTTACTTCTTTATCATTACGATTCGAGTAATACGACATCAGAGCCGCCATATAGCGGGCACCAACGTCTTTGAACGCCAGTGAAGGCCCATGAAATAATTCCAGCACACTTGTCGTGCCCGGCTCTAAGTTCACTACTGGTGTGTCAAACGGAAACGACCGATGCGTTAGCTCTTCTAAGTCTGCCTGACTAATTTCATTACTAAATAAAGCTTCGCTGATGGCAAAGCCAATTTCAGCCAATGACTGTCCGGCAATCCGCTCAAAGAAACCAGCGCCCAGCTGGGGAAGGGGCGTGGGCATATACAAGCCCTTATCACTGGGCATACTGTGGAAAAGAGCTTCCTCGGCAGACACGGTAGCCTGCGGATTATTCGTACTGTAGAAACGCATACAGCAAATCGTTGTAAAACTGCAAAGTACGGCAAATCAGCCCAATGAATCGGCGGGTTGTGAACGGAAATGTGGAAAACTTAAGTTTATAAGTTGATAAGAGAGATCCACTCTAACTTTGTATACGCTTCACAACACAGCGGTGGCCGGCACTGTATTCATGCAGGAATCGCCCATAATCAAATTTCTAAAAGTATGTCTTTCGGACAATTCAACGTACCAACGCCAGTCAATGAGCCAGTCAAAGAATATCGGCCCGGCTCACCAGAACGCGAGGCTCTCAAAAAAGCCCTTGCCGAATTTCGTTCGCAGGAAACAGATATTCCCATGTACATTGGTGGCCAGGAAATTCGCACAGATCGTAAACTCCGTGTTTCGCCCCCACACGACCACCAGCACACTCTAGGTTATTTTCATGAAGGTGATGCGCAACACGTAACCCAAGCTATTGAAGCGTCTTTATCCGCTAAAGAAGCCTGGGCAAACTTATCCTGGGAGCATCGGGCAAGCATTTTTCTGAAAGCTGCTGAACTGATTACTGGACCGTACCGGGCTCGTATTAACGCGGCTACAATGCTTGGGCAGTCAAAAAATGCTTATCAGGCCGAAATTGATTCCGCTTGTGAGCTGATCGATTTTTTACGCTTCAATGTACACTATGCGACAGAAATATACCGACAACAGCCGAATTCGTCGCCGGGTGTATGGAATCGGCTGGAGTATCGGCCACTGGAAGGGTTTGTTTTTGCCTTGACCCCCTTCAATTTTACAGCGATCGCGGGTAATCTGCCGACGTCAGCCGCATTAATGGGTAATACGGTTGTCTGGAAGCCTGCTTATACGCAGGTGTTATCAGCAAAAGTTATTATGGAAGTACTCCACGAAGCTGGCTTACCAGCGGGAGTTATTAACCTGATTTATGTTGATGGTCCTGTTGCTGGCGAAGTAATCTTTAACCACCCTGACTTTGCCGGTATCCACTTTACGGGAAGTACTAAGGTATTTCAACAAATATGGGGCACAATTGGCGCAAACATTCACAAGTACAGATCTTATCCGCGGATCGTTGGAGAAACAGGGGGTAAAGATTTTGTTCTAGTACACGAATCTGCCGATGAAGAAGAGGTAGCTACCGGACTGGTACGGGGTGCTTTTGAGTACCAGGGGCAAAAGTGTTCAGCGGCATCCCGTGCCTATATCCCGTCAACGCTCTGGCCGGCTGTCAAGGAAAAAATGACGCAGTTCCTCCGTGAAATGAAAATGGGAGGCACGGAAGATTTTACCAACTTCATTAACGCCGTCATCGACGAACGCTCATTCAAAAAAATTACCGGATATATAGACGAAGCCAAAAAAAGCGGCCAGATCATCGTTATTGCTGGGGGTAATTACGAGGGATCCAAAGGATATTTTATCGAACCAACTGTTCTGCAGGTAAATGATCCAAGCTATCGGACAATGTGTGAAGAGATATTCGGGCCTGTCTTGTCTGTTTACGTTTATGAACCAGCAGAGTTTGAAAA